>JACCYK010000348.1 GCA_013696525.1 Chloroflexia bacterium | reverse complement strand
CATCACCCCCGCGCAATACTTAGCCAAGCGACGAGACGATCTCTTGGCGCTTCGCGATTCCTGGAGCTAAGCGGAGACCACTCATGGCTACCTCTTTCACCATCATCCAAGTTGTTCCCGACCCGATTGCCGATGAGCGGATGAATGTCGGCGTCGTTGTCTTTGGTGGTGGAGAAATTAGGAGCCGCTTCGTTACAGACTGGCGAGCCGTCTCCAACTTTGCACGAGAAGACATCGATTACTTGCGCGACTTCGCAAGGAGATTCGGTGAAGCAACGGAGACATCCACTATCACCTCACGGCAGGTTGGCCTCGACCAGGAGGCTTGGCCGCATCACCTGACGGAAGAAAAGCTCCAGAAGATGATCGGAGAATGGAGTAACAGCATCCAATTTTCACCGCAGCAAGCGACACTGGAGCCGCCGGATACGCTTTTGGCGAAGCTAACAGCTATCTATCTTCGTGATCCTGACTATCTCCGATCGTACCGAGACCGACGGGCAGCTGTCCGGCTGGCAGTAGCGACGGCGCGCCACGCTGTTGAGGGCAGGCTAGGCAAGAGCGTGGCAAAGAAGGTTGTCCGCTCTCCATACGAGCTATCAGGGCATATCGTCCGCCGCTTGAAGCTCGATATGGCAGTCAAGAACTCGCGAGTGTATGTGGCAACGCAAGCGCTTTCTTTTGAGTCACTTGATTTGCCGAAACTTGAGGATCAAGCGACCCGGGCCCTTCATGTGCTAAACGATGTTGGCAACGCACATAGAGACATTCGACTCGAGACGCTGGTTTTGCCGCCCAACCCAACCCATGAGAAGTTTCGAGATGCCCAACAGCGATTCCTTGACTTCCAGGCCGCTTGCGACCGTATCGGAGTTCAAATCATTCAAGAGGATGAAGCGCCGGTCTGGGCGGAGAGGATCGCGGACATTGTCGAGGCTGAGATCGTTCCACACCTCCATTCAACTATGTTCACGTAACCGAAAGCCAACCCAGCGCGGTGATCAAGCTCAGTCGCCATAAACAGGGGACTATGATTTCGGTCACTTGCTCGCCGAGATTGATCCCTAACGAGCAAATTCACCGACCAATTGAGAATCAAGGCTGATACCGTGTGAAAGCGGGTGACGGAGAGGTTCCTTCACACGGTCACATAAGCTGACCCAGCGCTGCTGAGCCGAAACTCTCCTGACGTATGCACCTGACCAGTCAAGAATTGAAGTCAACGACACTTCTCACCGAGCAAATTGCACTCAACTGGTCGAAACTTCAACAGCGAGGGGTGGACGCTCGCGCGGTCGGGTCCGGGCGGCGGGGCTAGGAGCCGCGGAGGCGGGGATCGAGCACGTCGCGCAGGCCGTCGCCCAGCAGGTTGAAGGCGAGCACGGTCAGCATGATCGCGACCCCGGGGAAGATGGCGACCCACGGCGAGAGCTCGAGGAACTTGCGGCCGGTGCCGAGCATGGTGCCCCAGCTCGGGGTCGGCGGCTGGGTGCCGAGACCCAGGAAGGAGAGCGCCGCCTCGGCCAGGATCGCGGTTGAGAGGGCCAGCGTGATTTGCACGATCAGGGGCGCGGTGACGTTCGGAAAGACGTGGCGCCAGACGATCCGGCCGTCGCTGGCGCCCATCGTCCGCGCCGCCTGCACGTATTCGAGATGGACCACCGACAGCACCGGGCCCCGCATCACGCGGGCAAAGACCGGGGCATACACCAGGCCGATCGCGATCGTGGCGTTGGTCAGGCTGGGGCCCAGGATGCCGGTGATCGCGATCGCCAGCACGATCGTGGGGAAGGCGAAGAGGATATCGACGAAGCGCATGATGATCGAGTCGGCCCAGCCGCCGTAGTAGCCGGAGACCAGCCCGAGCGTCACCCCGATCAGCAGCGCGATGGCGACGGCGATGATGCCGACGTAGAGCGAGATGCGGGTGCCCCAGATCACCCGGCTGAAGACATCGCGGCCAAACTCGTCGGTCCCCAGCACGTACGTCCCGTTCGGCGGCGTCAGGCGCTCCGCCGGTTGCGCCGCCGGGTCAAACGGGGCGACGAGCCCGGCAAAGATCGCCAAGCCGACGACGAGGAGCAGCACCGCCAGGCCGAGCAGCCCGATCGGGTTGCGACGGGCCAGCCTCGCCCAGCGGGCGAGGGTTTGCGACAGCCCGTGGGGGGCGGTCTCGGGTGCGGCGTGGGCCATCCCAATCGCTGGCTTCAGGGCTCGCTCAGACATATTGAATCCGCGGGTCGATCACGGCATACAACAGATCAACGACCAGATTGGTCACCACGAAGATGCCGGCGATAATCAGGACGCCCGCCTGGACCACGGGATAGTCGCGCTGATAGATGCCGTTCAGCAAGAACCAGCCAAGTCCCGGCAAGCCGTAGATCTGCTCAACGATGACGGCGCCGCCGAGTAAATGCCCGGTCTGGATGCCGACCACGGTGAGGACCGGCATCAACGCGTTGCGCAGGGCATGGCGATAGATGACCAGACGCTCCCGCAAGCCCTTCGCCCGCGCCGTCCGGATGTAGTCCTGCGACAGCACCTCCAACATCGAGGAGCGGGTCATCCGCATCACGACCGCCATCAAGCCGAGCGCCAACGCCAGCGACGGCAGGAACATTTGCTTCAGGTTCTCGCCCAAGTTATCGAGCGGGCTGACGTAGATCAAGGCGGGGCCCCACCGGAAGAGGAGCGAGGCGACCAGGATCAGCATTGTCGCCAGCCAAAAGTTCGGCAGGCTCAGCCCGATGGTACCCAGCACCCGCACCACGAAGTCGATGACGCTGTTCCGCCGCAGGGCGGAGACGATACCGAGGGGAATGGCGACCACCAGCGACATCACCACCGAGAGGAACGCCAGCTCCAGCGTGATCGGCAGCTTGCCGGCCAGGTTTTCGACGATCGGCTGTCCCGTCCGCAGGGATCGGCCTAAATCGCCGCGCACGATGTCGCCGAGCCAGGTGACATACTGGACGTAGAGCGGCTGATCGAGCCCGAGCGTCTGCCGCAGTTGCTCGCGGACTTCCGGCCGCAAGGAGCCCTCGGTGCCGAGCATGAGGTCGATCACGTCGCCGGGGATAAGGCGGACGAGCAGGAAGACGATCACGGAAATGCCGAGCAAGACCGGCACCGCCAGCACCATTCGTTTCAGGATATAGCTGACCACGGCTCCTCTCCAAGCTCGGGATGACGCGTACGGATACCAAAGCCGTGCGGTGCTCGCACCGGCCCTCCACCGCCGCCTCGGGCACCATCACGGTGTGGCACCCGGCACCCGCCAATTCTGAGAGCCTTCGTTGTATTCCTCCAGGATTTGAGTTAGGGTGTGTCGGCAAGCTCCTGGCCGAGAGGCGGTGTCCATCGCTCGACCCACTGCGCGCGCCAGGCCGGTGGCTCCCACGGGTCCCCAAAGTAGATCGTCTCCCGGGCGACCTTGCCGTCCCGGAACTCCAGGATGTTGACCGTATGCACTGGCACGCCGTCGTAGGTGATGACGTTCTCAGCCACCCACAACTCACCCCGACCGCGGATGCGCTGAATGGTCATCGTCAGCGCGGACGGATAGACTTCCCGCATCGCTCGCACGTTGGCCAGTCCGACGAGCCGCTCACCCCCTTGCGGGAATTCCAGCACCACGTCGTCGTGGTAGATCTCGTGGACAATATCTTGATTCTCGATGTCCGACCAGTGCTGCTCCAACGCCGCCCGAATCTCCTGCTCGGCCATTGCTCACCTCCTGATACCATCGCGGATGGGTGCCTCATGCGGCTCGGCTGATGAGGCATGGTATCGCGGTCTATGCACTGTGGAATGGGCCCTGGATCGAGCATTATCCGGTTTGCAGACACGCCCTTGAGGGTCGATGCCACGCTAGCTCTGCTCCATCCAGGTCTTCTTCAGGAAGATGCGGCGGCCGGTGTAGCTCTGGGTGTAGCCTTGGACGTTGGCCGGCAGCGCCTCGATATTCTCGCCGACGTACCAGAAGATCGCCGGTGATTCATCGAGCAGCATCTGCTGCGCCTGGTCATACAGCTCGTGGCGCTTCGCCACGTCCAGCGTGGAGCGGGCTTCGGCCACGATCGCGTCGAACTCCGGGTTGGAGTAGGTGTAGTTCGAGGTCGAATCGGTTTGCCACGGGGTATAGAGGTAGCCGTCCGGGTCGGGATAGAAGGTAAAGGCGGTTACCTTGATATCGTAGTTCCAGCCGTTTTGGCGGCTGGTGTCGCTGACGAACTGGCCCCACTCCATCTGGACCACCTCGGCCTCGATCCCGATCTGGGCCAACTGCTCCTGCATCACCACCGAGGAGGCGACGAACTCCGGATACTGCGGTGAACAGGTGATCGTGGTCGCGAACCCATCGGGGAACCCGGCCTCCGCCAGCAGCGCCCGCGCCCCGTCCAAATCCTGCGCGTAGGGCAAATTCTCGACCGGGATGAACCAATCGCCGTGCCCGGTCGGCATCGGCCCGGAGAGCACCCCGGCGCCGCCGACGGCCTTGTCGATCACCTCTTGGCGGTTCACCGCCAGGCTGATCGCCTGCCGCACCCGGACATCGGTGAAGGGCTCGCGGAACGTGTTCATGAAGTGAGCGACCAGCCACGCCTTCGGGCTGCGCAGCACCGACACGGCCGCCTCGCCGGCCAGCCGTTCGGCCCCCTCGACCGTCAGATAGGCATATTGAATCTGGTCGGAGCGGAGGGCGGCGACGCGGGCATCCTCGTCCACCAGGATCTTGAACGTCACCTCATCGACGTAGGGCAGCCCTTCTTCCCAATAGCTCTCGTTCCGGGCCAGGGTGAAGTGGCTTTCCGGCACGTAGTCGACCATCCGGTACGGCCCGGTGCCCACCGCCTGCAACTGCAGGTTCATCGCCGCGTCGGCGCCGTTCTGGATGATCGACGAGCCGCGCATGGCGGCGAAGTTCGCCAGCAGCGGCCCATACGGGGCCGAGAGGTTGAGCTGGACCGTGAGCGGATCGATCACCTCGACGCTTTCGATCGCGTTGAACCAACTGGCGTAGGGGGCGGCCGTCTCGGGGTTGAGCAGGCGCTCCAGGCTGTACTTGACGTCGTTGGCGGTCAACTCCGTGCCGTCGTGCCAGAGGACGCCGGGTCGCAGGTGCATGATGTAGGTCGTGTCGTCGGGGCTCTCCCAGCTTTCGGCCAGGCAGGGGACGACGTTCAACTCCTCGTCGTACATGGTCAGGCTCTGGTAGGTATGCTCGATCCCCTGCACGGTCGAGAAGTTCGAGGTCTTGTGCGGATCGAGCGAGACCGGGTCCAGCTCCTGGGCCCAAATCATCGTCCCGCCCGCGACCGGCTCCCCCTGGAAGGCGGCGCCGGCCGCCAGCGGCGCCCGCCCGCCGGCCCCCACCCCCGAAGTCGCCGCCAACAGGCCGCCGACCGCGACCCCGGTGCTCGACAGGAATTGGCGTCGATCAATTGCTGGCAGGGTGTCACGTCGATGCGATCTGCGCTTCGCCATCGGAGACCTCCTTCTGGTTATCCGGTTGCAACGACCTTCCGCCGAAGGGTGGTTGGAGAATCCGATCCTAGCAGAGCCGGGCTCGACCTGTCAAACCTGTTGCCACGCCCGCGGCACGCCCGCGAGGCTCCGGTCGCCAACGATTGACACGGTAGCCACCGGCACGCATACTCGCGTGGCGTGGACATCTCAAAGCGCAACTGGCGCAGGACCGGCAGGAAGCTTCCGGCGGGGCAGCGATGCGGGCCGCCGATTCATGCTGACTAAGGAGCAGGAAGATCATGAAGACCACTCGATCGCGGTCGTTGATCGCCAGGGGCGGGCCGCGGCTCTCCCGCCGCCATGCCGTGACCGGCGCCGGGCTGGGCCTGGCGGCGGCGGTCTTGCCCGGAACGATGCCCGCCGCCGCGGCCCACGAGGGAACGCCGGAGGCAACCGCGGGCGGGATCGACCGGGCGGCGGTCGAGGCCGCGTTGCCGGAGCTGATCGGGCTGGCCGAAGCGGCGGTGGCCAACGGCGACGTACCGGGGCTGGCGCTGGCGGTGGTCTACGAGGATGAGGTCGTGCTCAGCGCCGGGTATGGCGCGCGCTCGACGGAAAGTAACGAGCCGGTCACCCCGGATACGGTGTTCCAGATGGCCTCGGTCTCCAAACCAATCGCCTCGACCGTGGTCTCGGCCATCGTCGGCAGCGGCGCCGCGACCTGGGACGATCCGGTGATCGATCATCTCCTGGGGTTTCAGCTTGCCGACCCGTGGGCTACCCGCGAGCTGATGATCGGCGACTTCTTTGCCCATCGCAGCGGGCTGGGCGGCGACGCCGGCAGCGACCTGGAACGGATCGGCTACGATCGGGCCGAGATTACCGAGCGGCTGCGCTACCTGGAGCTGGCCAGCAGCCCGCGCTCGCGCTATGCCTACAGCAACATCGGGCTAACGGTCGGCGGCCTGGCGGCGGCGGCCGCGATGGACATGTCCTGGGAAGACGCCTCGGAGGCACTCCTTTACGCGCCGCTCGGGATGACCTCAACCAGCTCTCGCTATGCCGACTTCGAAGCGGAGGAGAACCGGGCGGTGCTCCATGTCCGCATCGACGATGCCTGGGTGCCGGAGTTTACCTTTGATTCGGACACGCAATCGCCGGCCGGCGGCGTCAGCTCCACGGCGAACGATATGGCGCAATGGCTTCGCCTCCTGTTCGGCAACGGCACGTATGACGGGGCCGAGCTGATCCCGGCGGCGGCGTTGCAGCCGGCGCGGGTGCCCCGGATGAGCCGCGGCGCGGACCCTATCACCGGCCAGCCCAGTTTCTACGGCTACGGCTGGGGGATTGGCTTCGACGCCAGCGGGGCGACCACCCTCGGCCACGCCGGAGCCTTCTCCCTCGGGGCGCGCACGATGGTGAGCCTGCACCCGGCCGACCAACTCGGCATCGTGGTCCTGGCCAGCGCCTTCCCCACCGGCGTGCCGGACGCCCTGGCCGCCAGCTTGTTCGATCTGGTGGCGCATGGCGCCCTGACCGAGGACTGGTTCACCGGCTGGAACGCGATCTACGACTCGATCGGCGCCGCCTTCGCGGCTGGCGGCGCTTCCTATGCGACCGCCCCGGCCTCGCCCGCCCCCGCCCTCCCGGCCAGCGCCTACACCGGCACCTACGCCAACGATTACGCCGGCCCGATCGAGATCAGCGGCACCGATGACGCCCTGGAGCTCCGCATGGGCCCGGAGCCGCGCGTCTACCCACTGCGGCACTCCACCCACGACACGTTCACCTACGCGATCGATCTGGAGCCACCCGCCCCGCTCTCGGGTGTGACCTTTACGATTGGCCCGGACGGCCAGGCCGAGTCGCTGCACGTCGATTACTTTGCTGGGAATGGACAGGGGCTGTTCCGGCGCGTTGTCGCCGACTGAAACGGGTTTCGGGAAGATCGTTGGGTATGTCGAAAGTCGTACTCGCGACGCGCTGGACTAAAAGTCCGCGCTGAGCCTCACGAAGTCCTTCCAGGACTGAGAACGGGGCGTCGATCAGCGTCGAAGCGATCACCCGGATTTGGTACGAGTCGGGAGTCGTAGGTCGGGAGT
>JACCYK010000322.1 GCA_013696525.1 Chloroflexia bacterium | reverse complement strand
GCTCGAGTTCCTCAATTGACCATTGACGCGTTGTCGTTGCCATTGCAGCGCTCTTTCGATGGGATCGGACAGCGACGCTCGACGTACGTGATCGTATCATGCTTGGCACCGACCGCCTCAACCGCGCGGATGAGCGAACCTGGGAAGCAAATGGCAGGAGCCTGCCATCAGACCAGCCCCGATCCCAAGCCTGGGATCGGAGCGGCGGTCTTGATCGTGTCTCACATGGATAGCGTGGAACGAGGCTCGTGCTAGGTTACGCGACGGGTGTGGCGCCTGGCGTGGCGCCGGGGATTGCCGCGGGGGCGCAATCGACCACGGCGCCGCCCGGCACGCGCTCGATAACGTTGGTGGCGTCGATCTCACCGGGGCCGGGGTAGACGATCTCCGTCCCGGTGCCGCCGATGATGCCGCGCTCCTCCAGCGAGGCGAGGAACTCGTCGACCGTCTCAAACAGGACCGGGATAAACGCCAGGTCGTTCGCCGGCCGGACGCCGCGGGTGTAGTTGGCCAGCACCCGGTGCTCGGACTCCTCGGCCGCGTACTGGAAGCTGACCTTGGCCAGGTCCGGCCGGCCCATGTCGGTAAAGACCCGCATCGCCGCGATCTGGGCCGCGGTCTCCGCCAGCTCTTGATCCACGATCGCGGTGAAGAAGGCGTTGAAGTCGGTCAGGAACTCGGGCGGCACGGTGAAGGTGTCGACGAGAGGCTGGCCGCCGGCTTGCTCGAAGGCGTCGAGGTGGAAGACCTCCTGCGCCCGGGCGGCGGTCACAATCGCCAGCACGTCAGGCAGGAAGGGCTGGTCGAAGTTGCCGTCCCTCGCGCTCTGCAGCCCCATGCCGAGGAAGGTGACGCCGAACCGCTCGGTCGTCGCCGTGATGTCCAACACCCGCTGGACATCGTCGGACTGGGCAGCGGCTGAACGCAGGAAGTCGATTTGGGCGAGGCTGAAGCCAGCCGCCGCCCCGGTCACCTTCAGCATCGTCCGGCGCGAGAGCCGCGCCGCGGCGGTCATTACATAATCGTTCATAGTGAAATCTCCTGAATGAGGCGTGACCATCGCCTTACAGCGGCAGGTCCGAGACGCCGGTGGGATCGATCTCGCCGGGGCCGGGATACGAGATCTCAGTCCCGGTGCCGCCGATGAAGCCGAGGTTTTCAAGCGCCGCCGCCGCTTCGCCGACGCTGCCGAACAGCGCCCGCTCGAAGGCGACATCATTCGGCACGCCGGTCAGGGCGCCGGCCTGGATCGCGAAGAAACGGGCGCCGGCGCGATGCTCGGCCTCGACCGCGCCGATCTGGAGCGCGAGCTGGGCCAGCTCCGCTTCCCCGAGGATCACGAACTCCTGAGCGGCGGCGGTGTAGGCGGCAATGAACGCCTCTTCCAAGGCAACCAGGGTTTCGAGAAAGAGGCCGACGTTGGTGAGCAGCTCGGGGTCGGGGACCGTGAAGGTCATGGTCAGCGGCTCAGCCCCCGCTTCGGTCAGCACATCGAAATGCGCCTGTTCCGCCGCCCGCGCCGCGACCAGCGTCCCGATCGCTTCGTCGTTCAACGACAGCTCCCCGCGCTCGGCGGCGGCCAGCGCCTCACCGAGCAGGGTGACCGCGAACGCCTCGGCCGTCGCCGCGATGTCGATAATCTCCTGCACGGTCTCGCAGCCCCCGGCCTGGGCCGCCCGGACGGACAGGATGCTTGGCGTTCGCGCCTCAATCACATTCATGATGAGTCTCCTCTGGATAGCTCCGAATCCTTGGGCGGCGTATGCAGAACGCGGGCCAAGAACGATGTGCATGGTAGCAAGAGATACATTTGAGAAGGAACGAGAGGAAATACCGACGTCTCCGTGCGATTCGTCGCGCGGCTATGTGTTCAACCCGATCCGGAAGGCCAGGAACAGAGGGAATCGCGGTATGATCGCGTGGCGGAGCGAGGGCGCCGCTCCGGCCCGGAAGCGCCGTGATTCAACCACATGCGAGGGCAAGTTCGATGTACCAGCCGCCGCTCTTTCGCGAGGACCGGATCGAGGTGCAGCACGAGCTGATCCGGGCGTATCCCCTTGGCCTGCTCATCACCGCCGGCGCGGGCGCGCTGATGGCGAACCCGCTGCCGTTCCTGATCGACGCCGGGGGCTCCGCGCGCGGCACGCTGCGGGCGCACCTGGCCCGCGCCAACCCGCAATGGCGGGAGCTGGCCGCGGTCGAGGAATGCCTCATCGTCTTCCAGGGGCCGCAAGCGTATGTGACGCCCGCTTGGTACGCCACCAAGCGCGAAACCGGCAAAGTGGTGCCGACCTGGAACTACGTCACGGTCCATGCCCGCGGCCGGCCGCGAGTGATTGAGGATGCCGCCTGGCTACGTCGCCAGCTCGATGATCTCACCCGGTCGCAAGAGAATCACCGGCCCGTGCCGTGGGCGGTGGACGACGCGCCGGCGCCGTTCATCACGGGCCAGATCAAGGGCATCATTGGGATCGAGATCCCGATCAGTCGGATCGAGGGCAAGTGGAAAGTGAGCCAGAACCGCCCGGAAGCCGACCGCGCCGGGGTAGTGGCCGGCTTCCGGGAGCAAGGCGAACCAGGCGAACCAATGGCCGCCCTGGTCGCCGAGCGGATGGGGAGCCAGGCCTCCTAGTCGTGCCGGGCCCCGCCCAGTTCCCGCCACTGGTTCGGCGGGAAC
>JACCYK010000321.1 GCA_013696525.1 Chloroflexia bacterium | reverse complement strand
GCACCACCCGGTCCGGGCTCCACTCCCCTTCCAGCGTCTCGTAGGCGCCGGCCCGGACCACGAACCGGCCCTGGAACGGCGCCAGCGTGGCGGGCACCTGGCTGGTGTACTCGCGATACGCTTCGGGATCATGCACGGTGACATCGGCCAGGATATAGGCGGCCATCGATTACTTCCCTTCGTTACAATCGCCAGTCCGCGCCTGCTACCGCGAGTGGTCGAGGACGCCGGCATTGGTCAGGATGCGGCGGATATCGCGCACCGTGACGAGCAGCCGGCCCAACATGACGCCGCCCGTGACCGCCAGGCCGGTGACGGCGACCGTGGTCGAATCATGCACGACGGTGCCCACGTTGCGGTCCCGCAACACTCAGGAACACCAGGTAGGCCACCGTGACGACGACACCGCCAATGGTCAGCGAGCTGACGACCTGATGCGCCGCCGCATTCCACCCGAGCGCCTTGCTTCGCCCCAGGATCACGCCAATAATGAGGCCCACGGCGAAGCCCGCGAGCGGCCAGCGCGGAGCGATCCCGTCCTGCTCCACCCGCACCACCGCCAGCGCCGTGATGACGACAAACACCGCGGTGAAGATGCCCATCTGCACTCGCAAGCGACGGCCGGTCGCGTCCCGTCCCGCTTGCATCCGGTCGTCGGGTTGATCGGCCGTCACGGTCTACCCCAGTCGTTTGATCCCACTTTCGGCGCCGGTGTCATTATAAGGAGCGGTACACCCCGCCGCTGTCACGCGATCGGGCGCGGGATCGTCTCCTAATTATGAGCGAGCGGCGACGGCACCCCCGGCTGACGCCGCGACGCCGAACCTTCGTGGAGCCTGGCATGACCGACAGTGAACCATTTCTCGACCACCGGCCGCTCTTGTTCGCCATCGCCTATCGCATGCTGGGCAGCGTCACCGACGCCGAGGATGCGGTGCAGGAGACCTACCTCCGCTGGCATCGGGCGCGGGGGGCGGGAGATGAGATCCGATCGCCGAAGGCGTGGCTGACGACGGTCATCAGCCGCATTTGCCTCGACCTGCTGGGCTCGGCCCGTGCCCAGCGAGAGCGGTACATCGGCCCCTGGTTGCCGGAGCCGCTTGCTGGAGCGGCCCCCGATATCGCCGAGACCGCGGTCGATTTCGAGTCGATTTCGTTTGCCTTCCTCGTCTTGCTGGAGTCGCTCTCGCCAAAGGAGCGCGCCGTCTTCCTCCTGCACGACGTGTTTGGCTACGACTTCGCCGCTGTTGGCGAGATCGTCAAGGAGAGCGAGCCCTACTGCCGGCAGGTTGCCAGACGCGCCCGGATCCACATGGCCGAACGCCGCCCCCGCTTCAAAGTTGACCCGGATCACCGCGAGCGATTGACGACGCGGTTCCTGCGGGCCGTGGCCGACGGCGACACGCCGTCGCTGATCGCGACGCTGGCGGAAGACGTGACGATTTTCTCGGATGGCGGCGGCAAGGTCAACGCGGCCCGCAAGCCGGTCATCGGTCGCGACAAGGTGGCGCTGTTCCTGACCAAATTGAGCCACTTGGCGCCTCCAGCGACGCGCTACCAGATCGAATCAATCAATGGGCAGCCCGGTATCGTCACGCTCATCGACGGCACGGTGCAAAGTGTCGCCACCTTCGACGTGAGCGAGACGGGCATCCAGGCGATCTACGTCGTCGTCAATCCCGACAAGCTGCGGGGGATCGCGGATCGACTTACCGGCGTCGCGCCGCATGGCGGGTGGTCACGACGTGATCTCCGGTCCGAGCCCGAACGTTGAGCCTCGAGGAGTCAGTGATGTCAACGATCTTCGTTACCGGCGCCACCGGCGTCATCGGCCGGGCCACCGTTCCCAAGTTGGTCACGGCCGGCCACTCCGTCCGCGCCCTCTCCCGGTCGGCGTCGAATGATGCGGTCATCCGCGGACTCGGCGCCGCTCCACTACGGGCAGATTTGTTCGACGTCGGGGACTTGACGAAGGCCGTGGCGGGTGCGGATGCGATCCTGCATCTGGCCACCCGGATCCCGCCGGCGTCGCGGCTTCGACGCCCGGAGTCGTGGCGCGAGAACGATCGTATCCGGAGCGAGGGCACGCGCAATCTCGTCGCGGCCGCGATCAGCGCGGGGATTGGCGCCATCGTCTATCCGAGCATCGCGTTCGTCTATCCGGACCATGGCGGTGATTGGATCGAGGCCGCATCGACCCCGGTCGATCCAGCGCCGCTCCTGCGCTCCACGATCGCCGCCGAAGACGCCGTCCTCGGCTTTGCGGCAGCGGCGCCGGCGAACGAACGACGAGGGATCGTGCTCCGGTTCGGGCAACTCTATGGGCCGGACGACCCTGGGACGCGCGACCAACTGAAGCTGGCGCGGCGCGGTTTCTCCATCTTTGGCGGCGCTGCCGACGCCTTCGTGCCGATGCTGTGGGTCGAGGACGCCGCGACGGCAGTGCTGGCCGCGCTCGTCCGGGCGCCCACGGGCATCTACGATGTGGTCGATAACGAGCCGGTCCGGCAGCGCCAGTTGACGTCCGCGCTGGCCGCCGCCACCGGGCGACGACGGGTGCGTCCGCTGCCGGGTTGGCTGGTCCGCCGCGCGATGGGTGTTGCCGGAGCGTGGCTCTTTCGGAGCCGCCGCATCTCGAACCGGCGCTTCCGCGAGGCGACCGCCTGGGCGCCGTCGGTGCCAAGCGTGATCGACGGATTGGCGCGGATCGCGGCGCATCGCTAGCCGTCGCCCCTACCCGCCGCCCCGATCCGAATCGGGCTCTGGATGTTCCTCCTCGTTGTCCTGGGCGCGGGGATCAGGCGATATTTCCGCCGGCAACCGTCTTCCGCCAAAAATCGGCTCGTTTCGGAAAGGGGTCAGCGGTGAATGTAACGCGCGATACGCCACGATACGCGCCGCGGACGGCGGGGTATCAGGTGGCCGGCACGCTCATCAAAGCGGTTGTCGGCATCATCGGTCTGCTCACCGTCGGCATCGGTGCCTGGTCCTCCGTTGACCCCGCCTCGTTTGCCGCCCTCGTTCAGTTTCCGCCGCACACTCACTTCCTGCATGACATTGGGGCCTTTCAGGTCGGCATCGGCGTCACCTTGCTGCTGGCCCTGCTCTGGGAAGACGGCATCGCGGTTGCCCTCGGCGGCTTCCTGACCGGCAATACCTTGCACGTCATGAGCCACATCATGGACAACCACCTCGGCGGCCGTCCCACCGACTGGCTATTGCTCAGCATCGTTTCGCTCGTAACGACGGCGGCGCTAGCGGTCCGGCTCCGGCAGTTGCGGAGAATACCCGACGCCGGGTCAACCCCCGCATCGGGATGATGCGCTGGCCAGGCGCCGGCATCCATCCGAGCTGAGCCGATACTTCGCCTATGTCGCCGGCACCGGCGCCTCCAGCCGCAGCTCGATCAGGACTTGGTTGGCGTCGACCTGGTCACCCACGGCACAGGCCACGGTGGTCACCGTGCCCGCCGCCGGCGCCTCGCGGGTCAGTTCCATCTTCATCGCCGTCAGCATCACCAGCGCCTGGCCGGCGACCACCTGATCACCGGGCGCGACCGCGATCCGCAGGATCCGCCCCGGCATGGGAGCCCGAATCCGGCCGTCGGTTGGATGCCGGCGGCGATCGGCGGCAAGCACCGGGCGTGGACCAGCCGCGACCAGCCAGCGGCCACCGCCGCCGGCGATCTCCAAACGGCCATCTCGTTCGACGATCGCGAGCTTCACCACCGAGTCGCCAGCGGCAATGGTCCACACCCCGGCTTCATCCCGCCACCAGGCCAGCGGCACCGTTGACGACGTGTCGCTCACCAGCCACGCCCCGCCCGCTCGTTCGACCCGAAGCGACTCCTCCCAGTCATCACCATGGAACGCAAGCTCGGCGGCGCCGGTGAGACGGAACGGCCCGATCGCCGTCCAGGGATCGTTCCCGGCGGCTTGCGATCGGTCTAGGGTGTGCGCCACCGCGCCGAGGAGGGCCGAGCGGTGACTTGGAATGGTCACGGCCACGGTTCCCGCCGTCTCCGTCGTCGCTCTTCCGGCAACGACGTCGGGCGCCGCCAGCAGATCGAGGAGCCAGCGGAGGTTGGTCGGCACCCTGGCAACGATCGTGTCCGCTAGCGCCGTTCGGAGCCCGTCCAGCGCGGCACTCCGGTCGGACGCGGTGACGATGACTTTCGCCACCATTGCGTCATAGTCCGATGGGATGTCGTCGCCACTGGCATACCCGGCATCAACCCGGATTCCCGGCCCGACCGGCCACGCCACGGTCGCTAGTCGCCCTGGCGCCGGCAGGAACCCGGCCCCTGGATCTTCAGCGTAGATACGGGCCTCAATCGCGTGACCGCGAGGCTCCGGCGGCGTATCTCGGGGGAGGGGCTCGCCCATCGCCAGGCGCAGTTGCCACTCGACCAGGTCGATGCCGGTGACCACTTCCGTCACCGGATGCTCAACTTGAAGCCGGGGGTTGATCTCGAGAAAGGCGATCGTCTCCCCGCCAACCAGAAACTCGCAGGTCGCGATCCCCCGCAGATCAACTTCCGTGGCCACGGCGACCGCGTGGGCGTGCAGCGCCCGCCGAATCCGCGGGTCCAGGTTCGGGGCCGGCGCTTCCTCGATCACCTTTTGGTGCCGGCGCTGCAGTGAGCAATCACGGTCGCCGAGGGCGAGCAGCCGCCGTCCGTCACCGGCAAGCTGCACCTCGATGTGCCGGGGCCGGTTCAACGCTCGTTCAAGGTACACGGCTTGGCCGGCGCCGCTAACGTCACCTTCGCGCGACGAGGCGGCTATGGCATCCTCCAGGCTGGCCGCGTCCATCACCCGGCGCAAGCCACGACCGCCGCCGGCGGCGACGGGTTTGACCAATAGCGGATAGCCGACCGCTTCCGCCGCGGCCCGCCAGCGATCCGGCTCCGGGGCGAGCGGCGGGCTCGCCGGCAACACGGGCACCCCAGCCCGCGCCGCCGCCTCGCGGGTGGCAACCTTGTCGTGGCACTGGCGAAGCGTCGCCGGGCTGGGGCCGACAAAGACGATCCCGGCCGCCGCGCACGCCTCGGCCAGCTCCGGCCGCTCGCTCAAGAATCCATAGCCAGGATGCAGCAACCCGGCCCGCGCCCGAATCGCCGCCGCGACCACGAGCACGGGATCAAGCTCCGTCCCCGCCTCGCCGATCAGCTCCACCCGGCCGATCTGCCTCGCCGCGAAGCCATCGCGGTCCGGTTTCCCGATCAGCAACACCGGCACCAGGCCGAGCCGCCAGCAGGTGGCGGCGATGCGAACCGCGATCTCGCCCCGATTCGCGATGGCGACCCGACGGGAGTCGTGAGTCGTAGGTCGTGAGCCGTGAGCCGTGAGCGATTCGCGAGGCGATAGGCTGGCGTGTGGTGGCTGGTCATGCTCGCGATGATCCATCCGCCCACGCTCCTTCTTACGACTCACGACTTCAGATTCGCAGCACCCCGTACTCCGTGGCCGGAATCGGGGCGTTCAGCGTGGTTGCCAAGGCGAGGCCGACCACCTGCCGGGTCTGCCGGGGGTCGATGATGCCGTCGTCCCAGAGCCGGGCCGTCGCGTAGTACGGGCTGGCTTCCACCGCGTACCGCGCTTCGACCTCCGCTTGTGCCGCCAGCAGCGCCGCCTCGTCGAGCGGGACGCCGCGAGCGTGCGCGCTTTGCCGTTGGATCTCGGTGAGGACGCCGGCCGCCTGCTCGCCGCCCATGACCGCGATCCGGTGGGACGGCCAGGAGAAGACGAACCGCGGGTCATAGGCGCGGCCGCACATCGCGTAGTTGCCGGCGCCGTAGCTGGCGCCGATCATCACCGTGATCTTCGGCACTTGGGCCACCGCCACCGCCGCCACCATCTTCGCCCCGTCGCGGGCCACACCTTCGTGCTCATAGCG
>JACCYK010000309.1 GCA_013696525.1 Chloroflexia bacterium | reverse complement strand
GCACCACCGGCCAGGTCCGCTTGAACGTCTACGGCTGCCCGCCCGGCACCGACGGCGAGGGCGACGCCACGCTCTGGAAGAGTGAATGCACGAGCCCGGTCGCCGGCGTCTCCCTCTCCTTACAAGGGATCGGCAGCATCGGCGATACGTCCGTGGCCGACGTCACGGCGGGCGAGCGGGCGGCCGCGGGTAGGGTTGAGTTCGCGAACCTGCCGCCCGGCGAGTACGAGATCGGCGGCGTCGACAGCGCGGAATTCGTTAACGTCGAGACCAATCCCGCATTGGTGGTCGAGTCGAGCATCGACGGCAGCCTGGGCGTGGTCGATCCGGCCGAAGGGATCTCGCTGCGTCCCTCCGAGATCAAGAATATTGATGTCTTTCTCGTCCTCACCGATAACCCGACACCAATGGTCGTCAGCCCGATCCCGGCCTCGGTCGCGATTGGTGCCCCCACCGGTCCATTTTCGTCGGCGAACCCCAGCACCGCCTCGATCGCGATCGACTTGACCCTGTTGCACCCGCTGCCGGAGGTTGGCGGCGGCCTCTCGGACGACGCCGTGGCCAATCGGGCAAACGATGACGCCGCGGTGCCTGACTCGTAGCCCCGCCAGCCCGAGGAGACGATGATCAATCTTCACAATATCCTCGGGACGCTGGTGGTGCTAGCGTTCCTCGGGCTGACCGTCATCAATGTGCTCCGCGTCACCGGCCGCCCGGTTCCGTTCGCGGCACCGCTCTCCTATGCGGCGGCGGCGCTGCTCCTGATTCAGATCGTGATTGGCTTCGTCTTGCTTGGCGGTGGCCGCGAAATCACGCCGCTCCACTATATCCTCGCTCTGCTCGCGATCGTGACCGTCGCTTTGGAGCATGGCGATGCCGGTGCCCGATCGGCGCCGGAATTGCGGGCGATGGCCTCATTATTAGCCACCGGCGCGACCACCATCCTGGTGACCGCCGCCCACATCATTGGCTCATCGACCTAACTGGTTACACCGGTCGTTGTCACCGCGGCGATCGGGCACGGCCGTCAAGCAGATCGTTGACGACCTGGAGGAGATGATCGAGGTCGAACGGCTTGCGGATAAATGGCACATCGGGCATATCGAACTGGGGCGGTATCGCGCTGATGAGGACGACCGGGATCGCCACCGGCCGCGCTTGCAGCAGGCGCGCCAACTCTTTCCCGTTCAGGCGCGGCATCATCACGTCGGAGACCACAAGGTCGGCCTCGCCGCGCTCAATCCACTCCAGCGCCCTCACCCCGTCGGTGGCCGAGCGCACCTCGAACCCTTCGTCCCGGAAGAGCTGGGTCAGCAGACTTACGATGTGTCGGTCGTCATCGACCACCAGCACTTTGAATTGCATGATGATGGACGACCCCGACGACCGCGCTTGTCCAGCCACGCACCGTAGTGCTCCGTATCCGGTCCGTGTCCGCAATAAGAATGCCGCGATGCGCCACGTCTCGAGGCCACGGTCGCGCCGGACCTATTCGGGGTACGCTTGAGCCAGCATCGCGGCACGGGGGCGGCGGCGCGTCTCCGTCGTCTCGTCGGTAGCGAACAGGAGTTGGTAGCTCATGCGTCGTCGATTGCTCATGGCCCTTTTGTGCTTCATCATGGCGCTGTCCGTGGCGCCGGGTCTGGCCCAAGACGCCACCCCGGTGGCGACTCCAGTCTCGCCCACGACGGGCGCCTCCGGGATCGGCGACCCGTACTATCCTGAGCTGGGGAATGGCGGCTACCAGGTCGAGCATTACACGCTTGATCTGGACCTCGACATCGACGCCGGCAGCATCAACACCGCGACCGCCTCCCTCGACGCGGTTGCCTTGCAAGTCCTCACCATCTTCAATCTCGACTACCGGGGGCCTGAAATCGATCAGGTCACGGTCGACGGAGCCGCCGCCGAGTTCTCACGCGAGGACCAGGAGCTGGTGATCGAGCCCGCCCAATTGCTTGAGGCCGGGGCGTCGTTCACGGTCGCCGTGACCTATCACGGGATGCCGGGCGGCGGCGATTCGATGTTCACTCGCGGCTGGTGGACGACCGACACCTCGATTTTTGCCCTGGGTGAGCCCTCCGGCTCGGAAGCCTGGTACCCCGTCAACGGTCACCCGCTGGACAAAGCGTCGTACACCATGCGGATCACGGTCCCCAAACCGAACGCGGCGGTCGCCAACGGCACCCTCACCGACGTGACGAGCACGGCAACGACGACAACCTACACCTGGGAAGCGTCAGACGAGATGGCAAGCTATCTGGTCACGTTCCACGCCGGTCCCCTGGTGGTCGAACGCCAAACCGGACCGGACGGCCTACCGATCATCAATGCCTATCCGCCGAATATCACGCCCGACGAGCGGGAACAGTTCGCTCGCGTGCCCGAAATGATCGAGCATTTTGAGACGCTGTTCGGCCCATACCCGTTTGCGTCGTTCGGCAACACGGTGGTCGACGAGGACTTTCCGGCCGCGCTCGAAACGCAAACCATGGTGATCTATGGCCGGCCGGCCGTCTCGGAAACGGTCGTCGCCCACGAGCTGGCCCATCAGTGGTTCGGCAACAGTGTCAGCCTCGAACGGTGGCAGGACATCTGGCTCAACGAGGGGTTCGCCACCTACGCCCAGACGCTGTGGGACGAGTACCTTGATGGCCCGGAGATCCTGGATGTCGTCGACCAACAGGTCTGTACCGCGCTCGATGCGGCAGAGGCCGGCGGCGCCGGCGGTCAGATCCAGATCGGCGACCCGGGACCCGACCGGCTGCTCGACTTCGCGGTGTACGGTCGCGGCGCGCTTACCTTGCACGCCTTGCGTCTGCAACTTGGCGACGATACGTTTTTCGACATCCTGCGCGAGTGGAACGAGCGCTACTCCCATGGCCACGCCTCGACCGGGGAATTCATCACCCTCGCCGAGGAGCTCAGCGGCGCCGAGCTGGATCAGTTCTTCGATGTCTGGCTCTTCAACGCGCCATCGGCCGGTCTCGAGCTTATCGGCGACCTTGCGGCCGCCTGCGACGAATGAGTCAGTGACTATGAGTACGACCGGATGTCGTAGATTATCAATGTACCTGCCGTCCAACGTATCAGTCCGGCGTTGATGAACGTTTCAAACGAGCGTCACGCGAGCTGGCTCGAACTCTTTTTCGATCTCGTCTTTGTCGCCGCGGTTGCCGCACTTGCGAGGCAACTTCACGCCGACCACTCCATCGCGGGCCTGGCTGTCTTTGCCGGGCTGTTCGTTCCGGTGTGGTGGGGATGGATGGGTTACACATGGTATGCCGCCGGCTTTGACAGCGATGACCCCGTTTACCGGGTTGGTATGTTGGCGGGGATGCTGGCAATCGCATCGGTGTCGGCCGGAATCTCCGGCGCCGCCCAAGGGAACTCCCGAACATTCGTCATTGCCTACGCGGGCCTCACCTACGTCCTGGCCGCACTCTATGCCCGCGCCTGGCTCCAACTTCCCGAGGCACGGCCACGAACGGCCCACCTAGGGGTCGCCAATGTAATCGGAGCCAGTGTATGGCTTTCGTCTCTGGCGGTGCCTGAGCATGCCCGGCCATTCCTCTGGGCGGGAGCGCTGCTTCTCCTGATCGCAACATTCGCGTCAGCGCCATGGTCGCTCCGCTTCCGGCCGTTCCATCCCGCTCATGTGGCTGAGCGCTACGGTCTATTCACCATCATCGTCCTGGGAGAGTCAGTCGTCGTCACCGTTGCCAGCCTAGACATCGGCCCGAACCGTGCGGCGACGCTGGTCGCCGGGCTGGGCTTCGTCATCGCGGCCACGATTTGGTGGCTGTACTTTAGCCTTTTCCGGAGTATGCCTCTGGACCACGGATTCCGTGGCCGCTTCGTCTGGGCCCAAGGGCACCTGTTGATCTTCGCCGGGATCGCGGCGGCAGCGGTCGGCATTGAGTTCGCGGTGGAGGCGGCAAGTCACGGCGCGGCCCTCACCCTGGTTGACCGCCTCCCCCTTGGTGCTGGCCTCGCCGCCTATTTGACTGCAATGGCCGCGATCCGAGCCACGAATCGTCGCCTCGGCTGGGTCGTGTCGCTGCGCCTGGCCGCAGCGGGCATAGTGGTCGTTCTGACACTTCCGGACTATGGTCTAACGCCGCTCTTATTCGTGACGCTCCTCACCTTGCTCCTTGCCGCGGAGGCCATGATTGAGGTGACAAGAGCGTCGCCTCCGTAACACGTGCCTTGACGTCTATTCATGCTCGTGATCGTGAAGACGCACTCTGAAGCAGGCTGGCACTTGTACCCGGTCGGGCGTAGCCGGGATCACTGGCCCGCGGTCCATGGCACCGTATCTGCGCCTATGCACTGAGAGTTAGCCGTCCGAATGACGGCGACTTGGACGGCAGAATTAGAAGCATGCCACGGCGCAAAGCTCAAACGGCACGGCTTCCCCTGGAGCTCTTGTCTCGCTCCTCCTGCAACGTCCCGCTTAGCAAAGAAAGGACACCGTAATGGCTGTCACGAACATGATCAAGATTCGTGAGCATATGCCCGTCGTTTGCTCGGACGGGGGCCAGTTCGGCACCGTCGACCAGGTCGAAGGATCGAGCCTCAAGCTCACCAAGGACGACCAGGGCCAGCATCACTGGATCCCGATGAGTTGGGTGACGACCGTTGATGAGCATGTCCATGTTGACCGCCCGGGCCAGCAGGCGATGCGGGAATGGATGACCGAGTCCCCGGAGCGCCAGCCGGTAACCGCCAGCTAGGCGAGGACGCCGCGATGATGCAATGATGCCCCGTCCCTACCCGGACGGGGCATCGTTCTGTCCCGGCCCTCGCGGTCCTGGCTCGGCATCAGGCCGCGACGTCCGCCAACCCGCCCGGCCGATGAGCGGCACAAACCGGACCCGGCCCAGGGGATGCTCAATGAGCCGGTCCCCGCGCCGCTCGATCATGACGAGTCGCTGATCTTGCGGTTCGCCGATCGGGATCACCATCCGGCCGTTCTCAGCGGAGAGTTGCGCCTGGAGCGGCTCCGGCAGGCGGGGCGCGGCCGCGGTGACAATAATCCGATCGTAGGGAGCATCCGGCGGATACCCGTTACTCCCATCGCCTACATGGACATTCACGTTTCGATAGCCGAGGTCGCCTAAGCGTCGTTTGGCCGCGAATGCCAGTTGCGGGTGCCGCTCGACCGAGGTCACTCCCGCCGCCAGCGCGGCCAGGATCGCGGTCTGATACCCGGACCCGGTACCGATCTCGAGGACGCGCTCGGTCCCGGTGAGGGCCAGTGCTTCCGTCATCAAGGCCACCACGTAGGGCTGGGAGATGGTCTGATTGAGGCCGATCGGCACCGCCTCGTTCGTCCACGCCAACGCGGACAACTCCTCCGGCACGAACCGATCGCGGGGTACCGTCGCCATCGCCGTCCGGACTCGCTCGTCATGGATCCCCAACTCCCAAAGCTCGCGCATCAGGGCGTCAATCTCCAGTTGGCGAGCGCCTAAATGGTCTGGCGGGTTCATTCCACGCCCCTTCTCGTCCGGCAGGTCGTTGGTTCATCGTCAGGAACGTTCCGACATGAACGAGCTACAGTTCCGGCGCTGGACCGGAAGCAATGACCGCATGCCCGGTGGCGGCCAGTTTCGACGAATGCAATACCCGGACCGTGCTAGGATAGACGGTGAAAGTGGCGGGCTCGGACGGTCTTTAGCGGGCCCGTGGGATTGTGAGGAGTAGGGCGAGCAGTGGATCCGCAAATCTTTGGCGAAAACTGGGTCGTCGTCGGCTTCATGACCCTCGCCGCCTTCGCCATGGGCATGGCTCTCCTCCTGGTCAGTTGGGTCATCGCCCCCGCCCGGCCGAACCCAACCAAGGCCGCCCCCTACGAGAGTGGGGTGCCCGACATTGAGCCGGTCAAAGCCCGGTACACGCCGCGCTTCTACGTGGTCGCGATGCTCTTCGTCATCTTCGACATCGAGGCCGTGTTCATCTTCCCGTGGGCGGTCATCTTCGATGAGCTTGGCCTGTATGGGTTCGTCGAGATGGTCTCCTTCATCGGTTTACTCTTTGCCGGGTACATCTACGCCTGGAAGAAAGGGGCCCTCGAATGGGTCTGATCGACGATCGCTTCGAAAAGAACGTCTTTATCACCTCGCTCGATTTTCTCTTTAATTGGGGGCGCCGGTCATCACTCTGGTGGCTCCAATTCGGCCTCGCTTGCTGCGCGATCGAGATGATCTCCGCCTCCATGCCTCGCTTCGACATGGCCGAGCGGTTCGGCATGCTCTACCGGGCGACGCCGCGCCAGGCCGACCTGATGATTATCGCCGGCACCGTGACCAAGAAGATGGCGCCCGTGGTGCGGACCCTCTACGACCAGATGTCCGACCCGAAGTGGGTGATCTCGATGGGGAGCTGCGCCAACGTCGGCGGCCCCTACGACACCTACGCCGTGGTCCAGGGAGTCGATCAGGTGATCCCGGTCGATATCTACGTACCAGGCTGCCCGCCAACCCCGGAATCGCTCTATTACGGCATCCTCGAGCTGCAAAACAAGGTCATCAAGTACGACACCATGGCGCGCAAGCAAGGCACCGGCGCCGCCGACAAGAGGCGGCTCGAGGATCGCTACGAGGCGATGACCGCCGTCCGCGGCTAGTCCCGCCGGTCTCCACGCCCGGCGCGGAAACCGGCGCCCGGCATCGCCGGCTCGATCTTCAAGGGCCGTACCGCTCGACCATCCGAGGCAATCAGCATGACCGACTCCACCGATCCGAAGCGTCAGCCGCCGGAGCATCCCCACCCGGAGCCGCCGGTGGCCCCGGACAGCACCGCGCCGATTGCCGACCCGGAGGGACTGGCCGAGGCGGTCGCCCACCCAACCGACCCCTGCGTCGGCGGCAGCCAGACGGAACCAACCGCGACCCAAGAAGCGGCCGTTGCCGCCGGCCACGAGCTGGCCAACGTCGAGGCCATGGTCGGGCGGATGGACGACAGCGGCACCGCCGACACCGACCCGTGGGGCCGGGCCGCGTATGTCGATGAAGAGGTCGAGCGTCATCCCGCTGTCCGCGTCATCCGGGAGCATCTCCCGCGGACGATCGTCGACCTCGTGCGGTTCCGCGACGAAACGACGGTTCACGTCCGCCGTCAGGATCTACGGGCGGTGTGTGCTGTCTTACGCGACGACCCCCGCGTGCGGTTCAACGCCCTGAGCGACCTCACCGCGGTCGATATGCTCCGTCTGCGGCAAAATCCCCGCTTCGACGTCGTCGTCCAGCTCTATTCCCTCGCCAACCGGGTTCGCCTCCGGCTGAAGGCGGGGTGCGATGACGGGCAGCCCGTGCCCTCGCTGGTGCCGCTCTGGAATGGCGCCAACTGGCTGGAGCGGGAGGTGTACGACATGTTCGGGATCGTCTTCGAGGGCCATCCCAACCTGCGCCGGATGCTGCTCCCGGACGACTGGGAAGAGGGGCATCCGTTGCGTAAAGACTACCCGCTGCGCGGCTGGCGCGAGTTCCCTGTCTATAACCAAGAGCGCACCGTGGACCGGGTTCGCACCCGGTGGACCGGACGAGGACCAAGCTAATGTCATCCACCACTGAACGCCAATACACCCGTGACATCGAGGCTGCCGGCGAGCCGATGGAGCCAGGGCCCGACTTCGTGCGCGACGTCGATGCCCTCGGCACCTTGAACATCACCGAGGATGTCCGGCTGGCGGACGGCGCTCGCCAACTGACGCTCAACATGGGCCCCCAGCACCCCAGCACCCATGGCGTGCTCCGGGTCATCCTCAAGCTCGACGGCGAGATCGTCACCGAGTGCGACCCGATCATCGGCTACCTGCATCGCGGCACCGAGAAGCTGGGGGAGAACCATCGGTACGCCCAAGTGATCCCCTGGACCGACCGCACCGACTACGTCGCCGCCCCCGCCAACAACCTCGGCTGCGCCCTGGCGATGGAAAAGCTCTGCGGGCTCGAGGCGCCGGAGCGGGCGCAATACTGGCGCGTCATCATGGCCGAGCTGGCCCGGATCGCCTCCCACCTGGTGTGGCTCGGCACCCATGCCCTCGATATTGGCGCCCTCTCGATGTCGCTCTACTGCTTCCGCGAGCGCGAGCTGATCCTGGACCTGTTCGAGACCTTTTGCGGCGCCCGCCTGACCACCAACATGATGGAGATCGGCGGCTTCTCGCGGCCCATTCCCGAGCATCTGCCAAGCATGGTGCGCGATTTCACGAAGGTCTTCCCGCACCGCCAGCACGAGTACGCCACCCTGCTCTCGGCCAACCCGATCTGGATGGCGCGGACCAAGGGCGTCGGCGTCATCACCAAGGAAGCGGCGATCTCCTACGCGATGACCGGCGCTTGCCTGCGCGGCTCCGGCATCAACTACGACATCCGGTCGGCGATGCCCTACTGCGTCTACGACCGGCTCGATTTCGAGGTGCCCCTCGGCACCCACGGCGACACCTACGACCGCTATCTGGTCCGGATGGAGGAGATGCGCCAGGCGATCAGGATCATCGAGCAGTGCCTGGACGCGGTCGAGCCGATGGACACGCCGCTGATGGCCTACGAATCGTCCTACGTCATCCCGCCGCACAAGGGCTCGATGACGACCGCCGAGGACATGCAGCGCCACTTCATCTGGGTCATCAAAGGCTTCAGCCCGCCGGTGGGCGAGGTCTACGTCGCGATTGAGCATCCCAAGGGCGAGCTCGGCTACTACATCGTCTCCGACGGCAGCCCGCAGCCATACCGGTTTCGGATCCGCTCCGCCGACTTCGTGAACCTGAGCATCCTGCCCCATCTCGCCCAGGGCGCGATGCTGGCGGACATGGTCGCCCTCATCGGCACCATCGACATCGTCCTCGGCTCGGTCGACCGGTAGCGGTGAAAGGAGCAACGCGATGGCGGTCACGGTTGCGGCTCCGGGCACGCGGCGAATGGTGCTTGACAACATCAGTTGGGAGACGTATGAGCGGTTGCTCGCTGACCACGTCGATCAAAGCGCTCCACGCTTCTCGTACGATCGCGGTCTGCTTGAAATCGTGATACTCGGGCGCGATCACGAAGTGGACAATCGCTGTATCGCCCACCTTGTCTGGCTCGTCGCGGCGGAAATCGGCATTGACCTGGTTGACGTTGGCTCGATGACGTACCGGCGCGCCGCCGAGCAGCGAGGGTTTGAAGCCGATTCGAGTTTCTACATTCAGCACGCCGGCGTTGCGCGGAGTGAGGACTTTGACGTATCTGACGGCCCACCGCCTGACCTTGTGATCGAGATCGACGCCAGCCGCTCATCCCTCAACAATCTGGACCTCTACTTTCATCTTGATGTGCCGGAGGTCTGGACCTGGGAGCGGGGGCGGGCGAAGTTCTTCGTGCGGGGAAGCGACCGATATGATGAAGTGAGCCAAAGCCGGGCTCTCCCCTGCTTCACCACCGACATGGTGACGAGGCTAACCGAGGAGAACCGATCGCTCACGAGCAGCGAATGGTACCGTTCCATTGTCGCCTGGGCGCGATTGCTCTAGCCGC
Organism: Chloroflexia bacterium; assembly: GCA_013696525.1. GTDB lineage: Bacteria > Chloroflexota > Chloroflexia > Thermomicrobiales > UBA6265 > JACCYK01. The sequence continues at coordinate 6,423 of JACCYK010000309.1, read as the reverse complement.
CCCGCTCAAGCATGATCGTGGGCCAGCCGGCGCCGGGCGGACAGGAGTACCGCCGCGGCCGCCACGCCAAGCACAACCACACCACTCAAGAACACCAGGCCGGTCAGCCGATCAGGCGCGACGAGTGACTGACCCCGGAGCGCCTGCCAGGTCAGCAAGCCGACCAGCCCCAGACCGCCGAGCCCGGCGATGACGGTCAGCCGGGCCCGATCGGACAGGGTGAGCCAGGGTGCTGCGATGCGCAGTAGCAACCAGCCGATGATCGGCATCCCCTGCAGGGCATGCAGGCCGACGAAATGCGGCACCCGAAGATCGCCGCCGACCGTGCTCCAGCCGACGATGGGAAGGCCCGGACCGCCATCCTCGACGCCGACCGAATGGGCGCCAATGTGGTCCGAGCGGTCGGTCGTCCGCAGCGATTCAGATTGGGCCGGCGTCGCTTGCGGCATCATGACGGCGACCAACATTCCAACCAGGCCGATGATGATGCCAAAGCGGAGCGCCCAGGCCATGACCGGGTTGGCGAACCGCTGGCGCAGGAGCAGGATCGCGACGGCCAGACTAGCGAGCCAGAGGATGATGATCGCGATCGTCATCCACTGCCACAGCATGACGTCGAATGCGGTCGCCTGGTTGAAGTGGCTGCGAACGCCGCGCATCGCCTGGTATGAGATCATCGCCTGCTCGAACACCAGCGTCGCGGCGATGGCCCAGGACGCGATCGCAACCACCCGGCGCCGGCCCTGGATGAACGTCATTAGCCAGAGCAAGGTGAAGGTGTAGATCGCGATCGAGATCGCGAATTTCGCCGGCTTCAGCCAGGCCGGTTCGTTCAGAACCTGGCGTGGATCGATAAGAATACCGACGAGCGTCGCCAACAGGACCACCACCATGACGGCGCCGCAGAAGGCCAAGGGCGGGTTGTTTCGCCAGAACCGCCTGTCTGGTGAAATCGGCCAGCGGGCGGGGCGTGATGTGGACATGGTCAGCTCAGTCATCGCGAGTCCTTCCGATCGGAGAGCGTCACTCAGAGGAGCCAGATCGAGGTGCGGATCTGACCGGGGCGGTCCCCATTGCTCATTGCTGCCCAAGCCCGCGCCATATCGCCATTGGCGCCGGATTGTGCTACGCTCCAACAACCTAACACTCGTTAGGCAGCTAAAACCTAACATGTGTTAGGCAGGGTGTCAACCACGCGGGTCGCGGCCCCAGAGCGCGGTCGCCCATCACGAAGGATGACGTGGGGCCGTGGCGACGACGCAACGGCAGCGAAACCATATTGGCAAGGGTGACCGGCTCCGAGAGGAGCTGATTGCCGCGGCGGGGCGCGTCCTCGCCGCGTCGCCCGATCGCTCGGAGTTGTCCTTGCGAGCGGTGGCGCGCGAGGCCGGGGTTGCCGCGCCGTCGGTCTACCTGCAATTCGCGGACAAGGCGGACCTCGTGGCCGCGGTGCTCCGGGACCATTTCGAACAGTTGCGGATCGCGATCCTCAACGCCATGACCGGCATCGCCGACCCGGCCGCCCGGCTGCGCGCCGGATGCCTCGCCTATTGCCGGTTCGGTCTCGACCGGCCGGGCCCCTATCGCGTCCTGTTCGAGCACAAACCCGCCGATCCCCTCCGGGTGCGACCGTTCGGCCAGGGCGACGATCCCGGAGCCCGGGCCTTCGCCACCCTGGTCGATGCCATCAACGATTGCATGACCGCCGACGTCGCTCCTCCGGGCGACCTGTTTCAGCGAGCGGCCGCCGTCTGGTGCGGCATGCACGGCTACGTCACGCTGGTCCGCGCCCAACCCGGTTTCCCCTGGCAACCGGTCGAGGCGCAGATCGAAGATCTCCTCGTGGGTCTGGTTGGCATCCCGCGGTGCCGGCCGGCGCCACCGATCGCGGCGGACGGTCACCATCCGAATGATCCCGCGTGGTGAGCGCGATCGATCGGACGTGGTGACAACGGTGCATGCTGACACGATCGGAGCGAGACGCCCGCGCCGGAACCCTGTAGAATTGGCGCGCACACCGGTCGCGGCGACCACGACCGGTGTGGCATGGGCTGGCAGCGGAGTCGAGAGGTAGCTACCCCGGATGGATCAGCCAATCTGGCTGACGTTCATCGTCGCCTTCATCCTGATGAACGTCCTGCTCGTGGGCATGGCCTACATGACCCTCTTCGAGCGCAAGGTACTGGCGGCGATGCAGGACCGGGTCGGTCCCAACCGCTCCGGGCGCTTCGGCCTGTTGCAGCCGCTCGCGGACGCGGTTAAGCTGCTCGGCAAAGAAGACTTGATCCCCAAGCACGCCGACAAGATCATCTTCTACTTTGCCCCGCTCGTCATCTTTGTCACCGCCATCGTTCGCGTCGCCGTAATCCCGTTTGGCAATCAGATCGAGATCGGCGGTCAGCCGGTGGCGCTCTTCGCGGCCGATCTCAACGTCGGCGCCCTCTTCCTGCTCGCCTTCGGCTCGCTCGGCGTCTACGGCATCATCCTCGGCGCCTACGCCTCCGCCAACCGGTACTCCTTGCTGGGCGGGCTCCGCGCCGCCGCCCAGGTCGTCTCCTACGAGATTATTCTCGGTCTCTCACTCGTCGGCGTCTTCCTCCTCTCCGGGTCCCTGAGCGTCCGCCAGATCATGCTGCAGCAGTCGGCCGAGCTTCAGGTCGGGCCGTTGACCATGCCGAACTGGTTCATCCTGTCGCAGCCGCTGGCCTTCGTCCTCTTCATGATCGCCGCCGTGGCCGAGACCAACCGGGCCCCGTTCGATATGCCGGAGGCCGAATCGGAGCTGATCTCCGGCTTCCACACCGAATACTCCGGTTTCCGCTTCTCCTTCTACTTCCTCGGTGAATACATCAACATGATCATCGTCTCGCTCTTTGCCGCGACCCTCTTCCTGGGCGGGGTCGATGGGCCGGGCGCCGACCGCTATTGGGGACTCGGCGTCCTCTGGCTGGTGCTGAAGGTGACGGTCTTCCTCTTCTTCTACATCTGGCTCCGCGGCACCCTCCCCCGCTTTCGCTACGACCAGTTGATGGGCATCGCCTGGAAGGTGCTGCTCCCCCTCGTCTTGCTCAACATCATCGTTACCGCCTTTATCCGCCTGATCGGAAACGGGCAAATCTTCTAATGGAGGCGGGAGCGGGCTCATGTCCTGGGAAGTAGTCATCTTTTACCTCCTCGCCCTGGTGAGCATCCTCTCCGCCGGCGGGATCGTGGTCGCCAGCAACCCGGTCCACGCCGGGGTCTTTCTCATCCTCAGCCTGTTCAACACGGCCGGCATCTTCGTCATGTTGGGGGCGGAGTTCCTAGCCGCGGTTCAGGTCATCGTCTATGCCGGCGCCGTCCTGGTGCTGGTCCTCTTCGTCTTGATGCTGGTCGATCCCGATGACTTGCCGGAATTTCATGCCGGCCGTCCGGTGCAACGGGTCGTCGCCATCCTCCTCGGCGTGATCTTGTTGCTCGAAGTCGGGATCGCCATCCTGAACCGCACCATCGTCGGCGCCCGCGGCAACGCGGACGCGATGACGATCGAGTTCCTGGGCGGCAACGTGCAGGCCGTGGGCAACGTCCTCTACTCGAACTATTTGCTCGCCTTCGAAGTGGTCTCCCTGGTCCTCCTGGTCGGCGTCATCGGCGCCATTGTCCTGGCCCTGCCGGAGCGGCTCGGCGAGCGGGTGCGGCACCGCCGGGATACGATTTCGCTGGCGCACGCCCGCGGCGTCGACATGGCGCTGCCGGAGGGCGTCCGCGGCGAATCCCCGATTCCGGTGCCGGGCGCGCGGCGCGAGGAACCGGTCGCGGAGGCGACGCGGGAGCTGATCATGACGCGCGACCCGGATAGCTACACGGACGCTGGCGAACCCGGCGGATCACGCTTCCGCCCCCGGTAACGACGACCGTTCGGGAGTTGGATGACGCATGGTGACGCGGTAGAGGTTGGAATCGGATGACAGAGCTTGGGGTCAATCATTTCCTGTTCTTGAGCGCCGTCCTTTTCATCATCGGCATGATGGGCGTGCTCACCCGCCGCAACATCCTGATCATTTTCATGTGCATCGAGCTGATGATGAACGCGGTCAACCTGAGCTTGATCGCCTTTGCCTGGGAATCGAACACCATGTACGGCCAGGCGTTCGTCCTCTTCACCATCGCCATCGCCGCCGCCGAAGCCGCCGTCGGCCTGGGCATCATCATGGCCCTCAGCCGCCAGGTCTACACCGTCGACGTGGACGAAATGCGGACCCTGCGCGATTAGCCCGAATTGTCGATAACCACGGGGTCAGACGATCATCGCGGTGGTAGGCGGCCGAGCGCGGTGCTGAGTGGCCGGGGTGGCGGACAAGGGCAACGGTCGGCGCCGGGGCTGGATCCACGGCCCGCGGCCGCTGGTCTGCACGCCTCTCGGGAGCCGTCACCGGCTAGGGGAGTAGGACCGGCGAGCACCAACGACTGCGCCTTGGCCGAGATCCTCTTCGCCGCCCGCGCTGTCCCCCACCCGCGGCCGCCCAGCGCCGGCCACCCCGCCAGCGGTGTTTGAGTCGCCGACCCTGGTTTCGCTGGTATCGCCTGCAAAGCCCGCTGCGTAGCCCCCTATGGGGCGCAACTCGTCGCCCCACTCCAGCCTGGGTACTGGTAAGAAATGTGTCACCACTGGCAACGAGCAGGGGCCTGGCGTACGGTTGGTCCTGCTGCCGTTGCTGAGCTCGCCATGGCATTCGGGCATGCCGCGAGAACGATTTTGCTGGGGCACGCGACGATTCCAACGTGACGTGGGATGATCCGCGTCAGTCCGACAGGCCGACGAGCCTGGCGCTGTCGTTCCAAAGTGCCTGCGCCAGTTCGTCTCTGCGTGCCAGTTCCGACGGGTCCGGCCAGGTGAGCTGTGTTCGTCGCAGGGCGGCGTAGGTGCGTCCGTTCGGGGGCGTCGCGAGGCCGAGCGCCAAGTCGGCCAAGGTGTTTCCAGCGGCAGTGCGGCTGTTGAGATTGCGGTTGATTCTGCGCAGCGGCCACCCCAGCACCGGTGTGCCCAGCAGCGACCAGGCAATCCGCAAGGGGAACGACAGGTCCTTAGCCAGTCCTGTCCCGAACACCTGCCCTGGATCGTAGGCGACCACAGTGAATCGCCGGGTCTGGACGTCGGGGTCCCCGGACAACGATCGTGCGGTGAGTGCGGTGCATAGCTTGGACGCGGTGTATGCGTGCTCGCCCGCCTTGCGCGGCCGGGTGTCACGGTCGGGGTCGCGATCGGGGTGCGCCAGCAGCTCCGCGTCGGCATGACGCGGCGGCGCCAACCCGGCGTGGTTGGCGGGATCGTGTGTGCCACTCGTGTTCAGCACGACGATCGCCCTATCTGCCAGGGCGGGCAGCAGCAGGCGCAACAACAAGTAGTGCGCAAGGTGATTGACGGCGAAAGTCGTCTCGAAGCCGTCGACGGTTCGACCGGTGACGTCGGGAAGGATCACGCCGGCGTTGCGCACCAATGCGTCGACGGGAGTGTCGCCAAGCCGATCGCGGACCGACGTCGCAAAGGCACGCACCGCGTCGAGCTCCGTCAAGTCGAGCGGGATCGACTCGCCGACAGATGTCGGTCGGCGCGCACCCAGGATCAGCCGAGCGTTGCCCGACAGCGTTAACCGCTCAGCGGAAATCGCGCCGAATCCTGAAGTGCCGCCGGTCATCACCATCGTTAACATACTGCCCCCGTTGGAAATCCATGGCTCGTCTACCGGATCTTTGTTCGACCGCTCAGGCCGCACATGTGAAGTTGGCCTCCCGGGATCAAGTCGAGGTGCTCGCCTCGCAAGCATGGTTCCACTATCCAACCTCAAGAATGGACTGTCAATGATCATTAGTCGGCAAGTCATGCTCGTTCGTCCAACATATGCTGGCACTCAGAGTAGTTCGGTGGATGGCGCGCGACGTGGTCGCCACGCTCACGCGGATTCCGTGCAAGGACGCCCAGCGCACGCCATACTCAGCCAGCGTGGCATCGGGGCGCCGGGCCACCTGGGCGCGAAGCTTGGCGCCATCCACCGGGCCAATGGCGGGTCGTCGCCCCATCTGGGGTTTGGGCGACAGGCGACCGGTGTCCTGGCGCTGCTGCTGCCAGCGGGTGTTCGTGCTGGTCCCGACGCCGAAGCGGCGAAACACCGGGGCTTGACTGAGGCCGGCGTCGATGGCGCCCAGCCGCCGCTCGCGGAGGTCGACCGAACACTGCTTCATTACCGACGTCCCGCACAGGCCCAACTCATCCGCAAACCGCTCTAAGCCTGCTCAGCGAGGCGACGTCCCGAGGAGGTTTCACCTCGCTGCTGTCGCCGGTGGCCCCGCAGTAGCTGGGCCAGACTCGGCGTCACCATTTCGTCGGACTGTGCCTGGCGAGATTCCCATGAGGCGTTTGAAGGCTCGGCTGAACGCCGCCTCCGA
>JACCYK010000305.1 GCA_013696525.1 Chloroflexia bacterium | reverse complement strand
CCTCAGGGCCGTCTGGTCAAGCGCGTAGCAACGGGATTGCGCTCGCGGCGTCGACGTCACGATGTCGGTGGCAACCAGGCGACTCATGTGGTGGCTGACCGTCGGCGGGGTCAGGCCGAGCCGCTCGCTCAGCTCGCGGCCCAAGTGTGGCCGCTCGGCCAGGGCGCCGAGAATCCGCAACCGGGTAGGATCGGCCAGCACGCGAAACAGCCCGGCAAGACGGTCAACTCGTTCGTCATCCACAGCGCACCCCCGTCCGTTTCGTTCGACGCACGTCGAATTAGACGCTTATGATATTAGACGAATATCTAACTATGCAAGGACGACGCGGCGATGGTCGTGGTCGGTTGTCAATCGTGGTCGATCAGACCACAGAGCCAGTTGAATTCGACCAGACGGTGGAACGCGATCAGTTCAAGCGTCTCAACGGTGTCGGGCGCGAGATCGCGATAGCCGCCGACGCGAGTGACGAAGTCACCCGCGATTGACGTCGCGATCAGCCCGGCCGCGTGCGCCTCGCCGGCCATCCGTTGAACGACTGCCCGCGGCTCGGCGTCCTCATCCTCCCATCCGTCTTGGATCATCCAATAAAGGTCGGCCCGATCGTGCCAGACCTCGGCCCGCTCGCGGGCTTGGGCGATGTCCGGCTCGTCCCGGAGCATGGCGGCGGCGCGGAATTCCGTGGTCCGCGACCAAGTGGCCGGCAGGACGTCGATCACCGTCGCGGCGTTGGTTACCTGGTCATATTCCGCGAGCTCCGGGATATTTCGAATGGCCCACGCCAGCACCGCCGCGCCTTCGATCCCCCAGGTTATTGCGGCGGTATCCTCGGGCGACAAGCTGCCGATCGGGGCGTTCATGATGGCCCGTTCAGGCGCGGTGAGGAAGTCGCCCAAGCGCTCTGCCTCCAGCCACGAAATCAAATCGTAGCGCTCGGCCTCGGGCGTGTCGTCGGCGATCATCTCCAGAGGTTGCTCCAGGAAGCCGCGCCGGGCGAGCCCGACAAGGGCCAGGAGGCGACCGGCCACCTCGGAAGGCGGTCGCAGGTGAACGTCGAGCTCGCCGTCTACATCGCGGTCATCAGCCATCCCGGTATCCCGTTTCAGACATTGAATAGGAAGTTGACGACGTCACCGTCCTGGAAGATGTAGTCACGGCCCTCGCGCCGGAACTTGCCGGCCTTCTTCGCTTCGCTCAGGCCGCCGGTCGAGATCAGGTCGTCGTAGCTGACGACTTCGGCCCGGATGAAGCCGCGCTGAATGTCGGAGTGGATTTCACCGGCCGCATCGACCGCGATCACGCCGCGAGGCACGGTCCAGGCCCGGCACTCGTCGGGACCGACGGTGAAGAACGGCATCAGCCCCAGCAGGTCGAACGAGAGGCGAATCGTCCGTCCCAAGCTCGATTCAGGGATGCCGAGATCGTCCATGAAAGCGAGCGCATCCTCGGGCTCCAGCCGGCTGATTTCCATCTCGATCTTGCCCGCCAGGGCGTCGATCGCCACCCGCGGGCGCTGGAACCCCTCCCGCAGGCGGCCTAGCAATGACTCAGCCGGCGTCCCGAGCTGATCTTCACCGAGGTTGAGCAAGATCAAGAGCGGCTTCGCGGTCAAGAAGCCAAAGCCGCGAAGGACCTTTTCATCATCCAGATCGAGATCGGCGACCACCTCTCGCAAGGGCGTGTCGGCTTCGAGCGCGTCCTTCAGTTGCAGCATGAGCACCTGTTCCCGCTCGGTCGCTTCGCGTTCGCGCCCGTGAAGCTTTGGCAGTTGCGACGTGATTCGGACCAGCCGCCGCTCGACCGTGGCGAGGTCGCTGAAGAGTAGCTCGAGGTTGATGGTCTCGATGTCGCGGGCCGGATCGACGGTCTCCTCGGCGTGCGGCACGTTCGGATCCTCGAAGGCTCGGACGACGTGAACTAGGGCGTCGGCCTGGCTCAGATGGCCAAGCAGGGCGCCAGCCATGCCCTTTTCCGCGATGCCCTTCGCGATCCCGCCGACATCGAGATACTGGACGTCGGCCGGCACCCGGCGTTGCGGCTTGAACATCTCGGTCAGGATGTCGAGCCGTTCGTCCGGCACTTTGACGTTGGCGAGGTTCGGCTCGTCGGACTGCCCCCCGAACGTGCCGGTCGCCGCGTCCGCCTTGGTCAGCGCGTTGAACACGGTGGTCTTGCCGGAGGCCGGCAAGCCGAGAATAACCAGCGTTGTCGCCACGATGAATAACCGTCCGTCCCCGTTTGATCGCGAAAACATGCCAGCGTCGCCCGCGTGGCAACCGGCCGATTATGGCGCATCCGCGAACCGGGTGGCGAACCGGGCCCCTAGTGGCCCGCCGGATCGGCGATGTCGGCCACCACGCCGTCCGTCAACCGGACGATGTCCGCCGGTGAGATCCGGAGCAGCACGTCGTCGGCGCCGCCACCACCGTAGGCATCGGAAAGCGCCAGGACCGCGTGGTCGACAATGACCTGAATTTGTATGGCATGCCCGACGGGAGCGACACCGCCGACCGGAAAGCCGGTCACGGCCCTCACCGTGCCGGCATCCGCCAGCTTCAGGTGACCGGTGTGTGCGGCGGCGGCGAGCTTCGCCCGGTTGATTTTTCCCGTGCCGGAGGCGACCGCCAGCACGGCGGTGCCCGATCCGTACACAAAGACCAGTGATTTCAAGATTTGCTCAGGTTCGACGCCGATGGCGGCGGCGGCGAGCGGCACGGTCGGCATCGGAACGCCGGGTGACACGATCTCAGCTACACACTCGTGGCGGCGGAGGTAGTCCAGGAGGGCGGCCACGGTCGATGTTGTTGTCACATCCGTTTCTCTACTCGGATTCGTCATGCGGCTCCGTTCCGGCATCGCGGCTCCGATTTAGGGCGATGGCGACGTGATGCTGGCCGACTTCGATTTGCTCGCGGTAGGTGCCGTTCGCATCCTGGTGGGCTCCGCGCTCGTCCACGTCAGGTTCGAGCGCATCGGAGGCGCCGACCGATTCGTGGCGATCAATTCGAGCGGCGAGCGTCTCGTGCGCAATGAACGGGAGATGGGCTTCAAGCGCGTGCGCCACCTCGGGGTCGGCCTCAAACGCGATGACGATCGACTCTTCGATCCGGTAGCCGGCCCGCTTCCGCGCGTCTTGAATGCCCCGGATGAAGTCGCGAGCGAGTCCCTCGTTGAGCAATTCAGGCGAGAGCGCCGTGTCGAGGACGACGGTCATGGTCGCGCTCTGGGCGGCCGCGTAGCCGGCTCGTTTCGTCAGGTCAACCAGGATCTCGCTGGGCTCCAAGGCTACGGATTCTCCATCCGGGAGATCGAGCGCGACCGCGGTCCCGGCCTCGACCCGGCGGGCCACCGTGGCGGCGTCCTCGGTCGCCAGCGCGGCGCGGATCGCGCCCAAGCGTTTCCCGTACTTCGGCCCCAATAGACGCAAGTTCGGCCGAATGTCATAGGAGACCACTTCGCCGGGATCGGTCAGCGGCGCTAGCTCCTTGACGTTGAGCTCGTCGAGCACCTGATCTTTGAGCCGGAGAATGGCGTCCATCGCCTCTGGCTGCCGGGTGTACACCAGGATTGCCGGCAACGGTTGGCGAACTTTGACCGCCGCTTCCTGGCGAGCGGCATGGCCGGCGCTGACGACTTCGAGCACGGCGGCCATATCGGTCGAGAGTTGGCGGTCGATCATGCGCTCATCGGCGACCGGAAAATCGGTCAGATGGACCGAAACGGGGGCGTCCGGGCGGACCGAGCGCACCAGGTTTTGATACATCGCGTCCGCCAGGAAGGGGACGAACGGGGCCAGCAGCCGGGAGAGGGTGGTCAAGCATTCATGCAAGGTTTGGTAGGCGGCCGCCTTGTCGCGATCACTCTCGCTCTTCCAGAACCGGCGGCGGTTGCGCCGAATGTACCAATTGGACAGCTCTTCAATGGTGAATCGCTCGATCGCCCGGGAGGCGGTATCCGGCGCGTAGCTTTCGAGCGCCGTTCGCACGGTCTCGGTGAGCCGGTGCAGCTCCGAGATGATCCAGCGGTCGAGCAACGACCGCTCGGCCAGCGGGACCTCGTTTCGCCGATCCGTCGGATCGAACCCATCGAGCCGGGCGTAGGTGGTGAAAAACGAGTAGGAGTTCCAGAGCGGCAAGATGAACCGGCGCCGGACCTCGTCGGCGATGGCGGTGCCGAAGTTCATATTCACGTCAGGGTTCGTGGTGGCGAAGAGCCACCGCATGACGTCAACGCCGTACTCCTCCGCCGCGTCATCGAACCAGATCGCGTTCCCCTTGCTCTTGTGCATCTCGTCACCCTTCTCGTCCCGCATCAGCGCGTACGAGAAAACGGCTTTGAACGGCGGCTGGTTGACGAGCGCGGTGCCCTGGGCGATGACCGAGTAGAACCAGTTCCGGAATTGTCCGGGGAAGCTCTCGGTGATCAGATCGGCGGGAAACCACGTTTCCCAGTAGGCGCGATCATGGCGGTAGTGGAGGGTTGAAAAGGGGACGATGCCGGCATCGAGCCAGGGGTTGCCGACGTCGGCGATGCGAGACACGACCTCGCCGCAGCTCGCGCAGGCGATCTTCACGGCATCGATCCAGGGCCGGTGGGGCGTTTGACCGGCGAACTCATCCCAGCCCGCGACCGCCCGCGCGTGCAGCTCTTCCTCGCCGCCGATCACCTCGAAGCCGCCACAGGCGTGGCACTCGTAGATGGGCAGGGCGAGTCCCCAGTATCGCTTCTTCGAGATCATCCAGTCGTCCATATGGGCGAGCCAGTCGAGCTCACGATCCATCCCGAAGCCGGGATACCAGTCGATCTGCCGGGTGACGTCCATCATCGGTTGGCGCAGCTCGTCCATGGCGATGAACCACTCGTCCACCAGCCGGAAAACGAGATCGGTGCCGCACCGCCAGCAGACCGGGTATCGGTGCCGGTACTGCTCGGCCCGGTAGAGGATGTCCTTGTCGCGCAGCGACTCCACCATGGGAGTTGCGACCTCGTGGACGTTGGAACCGGTGAGGAAGCCAAAGTCATCGACGTAGACCCCGAACTCGTTGATGGGGGCGATGACCGGCAGCCCAAATTCTTTCGACAGGGCGAAGTCCTCTTTGCCGCAGCCGGGCGCGATATGCACAATGCCGGTACCCTCGGCGGCATCGACGTCGGTCCAGGCGATGACCCGATGCTCCACGGCCCGTTCGGCCGGCAGTTCGTCGAACGGTCCTCGATAGGGCCGCCTGAGGAGCTCCGATCCCGGCAGCTCGCGCGTCACGGTCTGCTCGCCACGCAGGGCCTGCTTGGCCGCGTCCTTGGCCAGGTAATAGACCTTGTCGCCCTGCTCGACGCGGATATACGTTAGGT
>JACCYK010000296.1 GCA_013696525.1 Chloroflexia bacterium | reverse complement strand
GTTCCCGGTCCATGCCCAAACCTGGGAAGGGCTTGTCTGGCTGTCGCTGGCGGATCAGCCGGCGCCGGTCACGGCCCAGGTCGAGCCGCCGCTGGTGAAGCGGTTCGGTTCCCTGGAGATCTTCAATCGCTACACCGTGGGCGAGCTGCGGGCCGGCCGCCGGATCGAGTACGCGGTCAACGCCAATTGGAAGCTGATCGTCGAAAATTTCATGGAGTGCTATCACTGCGGCCCGGTCCACCCCGAGCTGACCCGTCTCCTACCCGCCTTCCGCCAGGGCACCTCCTATCAGGGGATCCCCGGCCAGGGCACCGAGTTCGCGGGCGACATCACCGCCTTCACCCTCTCCGGCACCGGGCGGCGCCCCCTACTCCCCGGCCTCGGGCCAGCGGACGATCGCCTTTACTATGGCTTCGTCCTCTGGCCCAACGTCTTCGTCAACCTGCTGCCGGACCACGTCATCCTGCACACCCTCCTGCCAGTCAGCCCAACCGCCTCGAAGGTCGTCTGCGACTGGCTGTTTCATCCGACCGACCTGGCCCGGCCCGAGTTCGACGCCGCCGACACGGTCGACATCTTCGACGTCGTCAACCGCCAGGATTGGGATGTCTGCGAGCTGACCCAGCTCGGGATGACCTCTCGCGCCTACCGGGCCGGCGGCGTCTACGTCACCAACGAGCAGCACATCGCCGACTTCCGCGACTTGGTCTTGGACCGGCTCCATGGCTAATCACGCCCCATTGGCCACCACGAGGCGGCGGCGATGACCCCCCTCCCGGCCACCGCCTCCATCGTCATCATCGGCGCCGGCATCGTCGGCTGCGCCACCGCCTATCACCTGACCCGCCTCGGCTGGCATGACGTGGTCGTGCTGGAGCAGGGACCGTTGCCGAAGGCCGGCGGCTCCACCAGCCACGCCCCCGGTCTCGTCTTCCAAACCAACGCCTCGAAGACGCTGACCGGCTTCGCCCGCGAGACGGTTTCCCTCTACGACTCGCTGACGGACGAGGGCCGGCCCTGCTGGCACGGGGTCGGCAGCATCGAGGTGGCGGCCACGCCCGCCCGCTGGCAGGAGCTCCAGCGCAAGCATGGCTGGGCCCAAAGTTGGGGTCTGGAGTCTTCGCTCATCCCACCGGCCGCGGTGCGGGCGTTGATCCCGCTGATCGACCCGGCGATGATCCTCGGCGGCTTTCACGTCCCGTCCGATGGCGCCGCCGACGCGGTGCGCGCCAGCGCTGCTCTGAATCGTGCCGCCACCGCCGCCGGGGCGACCTTCCACCCGCGGACGGAGGTGACCAATATCGTGGTGGAACGGGGCCAAGTCCGGGCGGTTGACACCCCGGCCGGCCGGATCGCCACCGATCGCGTCTTGATTTGTGCCGGCATCTGGTCACCCCGGCTGGGACGCCTGGCGGGGGTGCCGATCCCACTGCTACCGGTCGAGCATCAGCTGGCCTGGACGGAGCCGTTGGCCCAGCTCGCCGGCGAGCAACGCCCGATCGCGCATCCGATCCTGCGGCACCAGGATCGCGATCTCTACTTCCGGCAACGCGACGATCGCTACGGCATCGGCTCCTACCAGCATGAGCCGGTCCTCGTCGAGCCTGATGCCATCCACCGGCACGACGAGGCCGGAGACATGCCCGCCTCGCGCCCGTTTGACCAGGCCACGTTCGCCCCGGCCTTGGACGACGCCATCGACCTGATCCCGGCTCTGGCCGGGGCCCGGATCACGGACGCCGTCAACGGCCTCTTCTCCTTCACCCCGGATGGCTTCCCCCTGCTCGGCGAGGCCGCCGCCGTCCGCGGCTTTTGGGTCGCCGCCGCGATCTGGATCACCCACGCCGGGGGCGCGGCGAAGACGATCGCCGGCTGGCTCAGCCACGGCCCGCCGGCGCTCGATCTCCATGACTGTGACCTCAACCGGTTCGAGCCCCACGCCGCCACCCCGGCGTACCTGACGGAGCGCGCCGCCCAGCAGTACCGGGAGATCTACGACATCATCCACCCGCTGCAACCGATGTCGCGGCCGCGACCACCGCGCACCAGCCCGTTCCACGCGCAACTCGATGCCGCCGGCGCGGTCTTCCACGAATCCCGCGGCTGGGAGCTGGCCCGCTGGTACGCCAGCAACGACCGCCTGCTCAACGACTACCCGATCCCGGCCCGCGCCGGCTGGAACGGGAAACACTGGTCCCCGATCGCGGGGGCCGAGCATCTGGCCGTCCGCGCGCGAGGCGGCATCTTCGAGATGTCGGCCCTGCCCAAGATCGAGGTGACGGGCCCGGCCGCGGCGGCCTTCCTCGACCGGATGACGACGAACCGGGTCGATCGTCCGGTTGGCAGCATCACCTACGCCCTGCTGCTCAACCAGCAGGGCGGCATCCAGAGCGATGTCACCGCCGCCCGCCTGGCCGACGACCGCTTCCAGCTTGGCGCCAACGGCCCGCTCGACCTCGACTGGCTGCGCCGTCACCTGCCCGGCGATGACTCGGTGCGGGTCCGCGACATCACCGGCGCCCTGGCCTGTCTCGGGCTCTGGGGACCGCTGGCCCGCGACGTCATCGGCCAGGTGAGTGACGACGATTTCAGCAACGACGCCTTCCCCTACTACACCGTTCGCCAGATCGCGATCGGCGAGGCGCCGGTGACCGCCTGCCGCGTCTCCTACGTCGGCGAGCTCGGCTGGGAGCTGTACGTCTCGCCGGAATATGGCGGCCGGGTGCTTGAGCTGCTCCAGGACGTGGCGCGGCTGGCGGGAGTCATCCTGGCCGGCCGGGCCGCCTTCGACACGCTCCGGTTGGAGAAGGGCTACCGCTTGTGGGGCACCGATATGACCGCCGAGGACAACCCGTACGAGGCCGGCCTGGGCTTCGCGGTCAAGCTCAAGAAGGGCGATTTTCTCGGCCGGGACGCGCTGCTGGCGGCCAACGAGCGGGGCATCAGCCGCCGCCTGGTCTGCCTCATGCTCGATGACCCAACGATCGTGGTGATGGGCAAAGAGCCGATCTCGGTCGAAGGCGCCGTCGCCGGCCACGTCACCAGCGCCGGCTTCGGCTTCACCGTCAATCACGGCATCGCCTACGGCTATCTCCCGGTCGACTACAGCGCCGCCGGCACCAAGGTCGAGATCGAATACTTCGGTACGTGTCACCCGGCCGCCGTCGCCAGCGACCCCCTCTTCGATCCTACCGGACAGCGGGTCCGGGCATGAGTACGCCACGACGGGTACGAGTCGCCGAACAGCGGATCCAGCCGGCTGCAGCCGGGTTCGTGTATTCAACCCGGGGATGTATTCCCGCGCTTGGTGGCCGACCCGCGCGTGCGCCATCGGCTTCCGGTCGCCCCAGGCTTCGTGGGTGATGGAGACACCATCCTTGGACTGGCACACTGTCGCCCTCGCTAAGCAGAGCCCGGTCCCGCTCTATTACCAGCTCGCGGAGCAGATTCGGGCCTTGATTCAGGCCGGACGGCTGGCGGCGGGCGAGCGGCTGCCGGCCGAACGCGACCTTGCCGGCGACGTTGGGATCAGCCGGATGACGGCCCGCCAGGCGATTGCCTACCTGGTGCGGGATGGCACCCTGGCGGTCCGCCACGGCGTCGGCACCTTCGTCGCCGAGCCAAAGCTCACCTACGACGCCCTGCACCTCCTCGGCTTCACCGAAGCAGCGGCCCGGCGCGGCACCGTGGTCGGCTCCCGCGTCTTGGAGCAAGCGATCGTCCGGCCGCCGCCGGCCGTGGCCGCCGCCCTCGCGCTGGCGACCGACGACGCCGTGATCAAGATCGTCCGGCTCCGTGCCGCGGGGGAAATCCCCCTCTTGTTGGAAACGAGCTACCTGCCGCTGGCGCTTTGCCGCGGCCTGGAGCGGGAAGACCTCGAGACCCATTCTCTCTATACGCTGTTGGAGCTCCGCCACGGGCTACGCCCGCGGCAAGCCCGGCATGTGATCGAAGCGATCATCGCCTCCGATTTCGAGCGCGAGCTGCTGGGCGTGGCGAGCGGCGCCCCGATGCTCCTCCTGGAGGGCGTCACCATGGCCGAATCCGGCAAACCCATCGAGTATTTCAAAGCGATCTACCGGGCCGACCGGATCAAATTTGCGCTCGCCAGCCGCCGTGAAACCGGCGCCCGGACTGATCCAGCGCCGCTGGTCAGCGTGATGCTGACGTGAGATCAGCCGCGGCCAACCGATATCGTCATCAGAAGGAGAGGCCATCATCCGTGCGTAGACCTATTCGCGCCGGCGTCATCGGCTGCGGCAGCGTGGCCGAAAAGTACATCCCCCACCTGCAACGCTTGAACTCTCCCCGGCCCCGGGTCGAGATCGCCATCACCTGCGATATCCGGCCTGGCCAGCGCGAGATCGTGCGCGACCGCTACGGGATCGAGGCGTTCACCACCGACGCCCGGGAGGTCATTGAATCGCCCGCGATCGACCTGGTGCTGGTCTTGACCTCGATGCCGGAGCATGCCAGCCTGGCCAGGTCCGCGCTTGAGGCTGGCAAGCACGTCCTGGTCGAAAAGCCGATGGCGATGACCCTGGACGAGGCGGCCGGGCTGGTCGAGTTGGCGAGATCCAGCCCCGGCTACCTGGTCTGCGCCCCGCATGTCGTCCTCAGTAAGACGTACCAGGCGATGTGGCGCCGGGTGCATCGGGGGGATATCGGCCAGGTCTATTCCGCCCGCGGCTTCTATGGCTGGTCCGGTCCCTGGTGGGGGCCCTTCTACTATGAGCCGGGGGGCGGCGCCATGTTCGACCTTGGCGTCTACAACGTAACGACGCTGACCGGCCTCCTGGGCCCGGCGCGGCGGATCGTCGCCTTCAGCGGCATCGCCATCCCTGAGCGCGTGGTCGATGGGCGGACGGTGCCGGTGCGGACCGACGACAACGCCCAGCTCCTGCTCGATTTCGGCGACGCCCGCTTCGCGGCGGTGACCACCGGCTTCACCATGCAGCAATACAACGTCCCCGGCATCGAGCTGTACGGCGCCACCGGCACGCTCCAGATGATCGGCGAAGACTGGGCGCCCAGGGGTTACGAGCTGTGGCAGAACAGCGAGGGCTGCTGGCGGACCTATGCCGACGACGGCTGGCCCTGGACCGACGGCATCCGTCACCTGGTGGAGTGCATCGAGCGAGGGGAGCCGCCGCTAGTCACCCCGGAGCACGCCTACCATGTGCTCGATATCATGCTCAAATCGATGGAATCAGGCCGCACCGGGCGGGCGCTGCCGATCGATAGCACCTTTGACCCGGTCCGCTTTGACGACGCCTCCCTGCTCGGCGCCGGGGCGCACCTGGTCCATGACGCGAGACGGCCGTCATGAGCTACCAAGCCTCGCCGCGCCCCACCTTCGACGCCCCGGCCCCGATCCTGTACGCCGCCGTCACCCGCCACCTCTGGGGCGACGACGAGGCCGGCGAGGTGGCGGATTGGATTTACGTCTCCAGCGACAAGATTCATCAGCTCGTCTTCGGCCTGCCGCCGGGCGGCGCATTCCGCCATTCCGACGCCTACCGGACCATCTTCGCCGCCGATCTGCTCTATTACGTGCTGGCGGGGACGATGGTCATCGCCAACCCCGAGACCGGCGAGGTCCTGCGCCTGGCCACGGGCGAAGCCGCCTTCTTCCGGCGCGATACCTGGCACCACGTCTGGAGCCACGGCGGCGAAGCGTTGTGGGTGCTGGAATTTTTCGCTCCCCCGCCCTCGCGAGGCACCTCGGGCGCTTACGCCCGGACCAAGCCGCTCCTATCCGAAGTTCGCTACACGCGAGACGACCTGCTCGGCCGCTGGCCGGC
>JACCYK010000287.1 GCA_013696525.1 Chloroflexia bacterium | reverse complement strand
GGTCCAGGCTACACCCAACGCCTCGGTTTCGATGGCCCAGGTCGTTTCGTGTCCTGCCGCGCGGACGTGTTCGCGCACGGGAGAAGCGGGGGCGGCGTCGTGCACAAAAATGGCCCTTTCGATTTGGTCGGAACCTGGCTGTCGCGCCGTTCAGGAATGGCGCGGCGCCGGGCGAAGCGTGAGCACCCGCGCCTGATAGGGCGCGAAGTCGACGGTAAATGATGCCAACTGATCAGCGGTCCACCCATAGCCGGATGGATGTCCAAGCGTGACGTCGTTCCAGACGTCGTCCAGTCGGTATTCCCTGCCGGCCGGCGGCATGATCGAGACATCGAAGGAGATGGTCGTGCCGACCTCGGCGTGGGACAGATTGACCAGCACCAACGACACCTGGCCTTCGTAGACGCGCGCCACGGCGAATATCCGGTCGTCGCCGGCCCGGAGGCACTCATAGTTCGCGGCGCCAAGCTTGATTTCCGGGTGCTCCGCGCGGAGCCGGTGGAGGCGGCGGAGGTCGGCTTCGAGCTCGATCTCGCCGCCGGCGAAGGTCATGAAGACACCGCCGATCAGCGACCACGTCGCCAGCAGCGCCCGCGTTGCCGGCAAGCCATATTGCTGGCGACGCCACTTGAAGCCGGGCAGCGGCCACCAGAAGGTGTCATGCGAGTCGATATGGCGCGCCGTGATGGCGCCGTTCGGCACGACCGCTTCCTTGTCGCGGAACCAGGCGGCCAGGTCGCGGGCATGGCGAATGCCGAGCGGGTTCTGGTGCCGGGCAAGCTCCGGTCTGAGCACCGCATGGATGAGCCAGTGCTCGTCGTAGTTGTAGGTAATGTCCATCGTCTGCCGAAAGAGCGTGCCGGAGGGCTCGGTGTAGAGCATCGCCTCCGGTTTGAGGGCCTTGAGTTGCGGCCGCAAGCGGGCGAAATACTCGACGCTGCCGAGTTGGGAGGCGCTGGCCCGGTGCGCGGTGGCCGGCGACCAGTTGGGCACCTCGTTGTAGGTGGGAGCATCGAAGCGGAAGCCGTCGATGTCCAGCCGGCGCACCAGATTGAGCGCCGATTCCGTGAAATACGCCTGCCAGTCGGGATTGGCGTTGTCGAACGCCTTGGTGTAGACGCCGATGATCTCGCCGGCGGAGCCGCGCACGAACCATTCGGGATGCTCGACAGTCAGCGGATGCACGCCGGGGGAACCGCCGGCCCAGTGCTGCTCGAAGTCGAGAATGTGCCGGCTCCAGGCGACCAGGTAGTCCTGCCCCTGATAGGCCATGTACTCGGGGTCCGGCAGGAGGTCCGTCCCCTCCTCGAGGCGGGCGAAATAGGGGCCGTTGCGAACCCGAGCCGCCGCCCGGTGGATGATGTCGGCATCGATCACCCCGTGCATGAGGATATCGAGGATGACTTTCATGCCTAGGGCATGACAGGTTTCGACGACGAGCTTGAGATCATTCTCGTCCCCGTACGACGTCGTGATGTCGGCGTAGTCATACACGTTGTAACTGGGAAAGGGTTGGCGCGGCATGATCTGAATGCAATCGAAGCCAAGGCCGGCAATGCGCCCGAGATCGTCAAAAAGGTCTCGCATCGTCGGATAGGGGCTGTACTCGAACCCCCGCCAGAACACCGATGTCCCGATCTGCACCTCGAAGATCGTGGCGCCGGGAATCCAACTGGCGGTGTCGCCCGGTTTGGCGACCCCAAGCGTGGCGAGCCACGCGTGAGCCGTGGGCCGGAGCTCGTCCCACGTCGCGCCAAAGACGTCCAGCTCCACGCTGCCGTACCGCAGCCGTTCGCCCGCGCGGAGACGTCCCGCCAAGCCGCTGTCGATTGACAACCGAACCACCCCATCGACGGTCTGCATCTGGGTGACGGCGTGCTCCGTGCGTGAGAACGGCCAGATCAATAGGGCAATGCGTTCGTCCGGTTGCCGCACCAGGACAATGCCGGACCCGCTGAAGGCCGGCTCGGTCACGGCGACGCGGTCCGTGATGGCAGCCGCCGGGATACCCCCCCGCATCGGGGAGCCCGGGGCCTCGACCATCCATCCCGCCAGATTGTCCGGCGTGAGCCCGATCTGCAACCGGAGGTTCCGCAACGTTCCCTGCTCACGCCCCTCGGCGAGCGACACGATGATCTGAAGCTCGAGGCGAGGGGAGCTTCCCCGGAACCGGTATTCCCAGTCGACAATCCATCCCGTGACCGCGGTCGAGACCGTAAACAGCTCATCAGCCCCGGTGACATCGTGGCGGACCGTGGAGGAGACCAACCTGAAATCGGAGCGGTCAATGGTGTTCTCGTAGGCAAGGCCGAAAGGCTGACGCTCGACCTCGTCCCCTTCGGTGATGAGGGTAGCGGTCCACCGGAGGGCAAGGCGGACCTGGCGATCATCGCCGAGATGCGCTCGCACCGCGCCCGGGAGGCCGGAGGTACTCTCCAGCTCGAATCCCAAACGGCCCGTGCGGTCCCAGCGGGTGAGCTGGCCCGAATCCTCTGCCCGCATGGGCATCACCCCCGTTTGATCGGTGACCATCACGACTCCTCCCGACGGTGATTGGGGACCAACACTCCATCCCCGGGCGGCGGGCGGCGGGCGGCCCGTCAATTTTGGGCCGTCGTCAGCATCCCGCGGGAGGGTTGGGCGGCAAGGTCCCCGCTCACGGGTAGCCAGCCTCGAACCCGAGCCGCGATTCCCTGGACAGCCGCACCACATCGGCCAAGGTCGCGCTACCGCCGACCAGCGTCGTTAGGGCGTCCTGGGCCACCAGGTTCAAATTGCGATCGATGTCCGCGCCAAACAGCCGAATTCCCAACGAAAGGTGGTCACCCATCGCCAAGGCGGCGGTGTCCGCATCGTGGCGGACGATGGCCTCGACAATGCGGGCATGAAATGCCAAGCCTTGCGCCGTGACGTTGGGATCGGTCAGGCTGCGGAAGAGCAGCTCGACGATATAGGGCTGGATGGCATGAAACATGGTTTCGACCAATGGGTTCCTGGCTGCCCGGACGATGGCCCGGTGAAAGGCCAAGTCCCAGCGGACCCGCTCCAGCAACGAAGCAGCCTGATCGCAGGCGCGGTAGGCCCGGTCAATCGCCTCGATCTCGGCCGCGCTGGCTCGCTCCGCGGCC
>JACCYK010000260.1 GCA_013696525.1 Chloroflexia bacterium | reverse complement strand
GATCACGCTGTTGATGCCGACGACTTCGACCAGGAAACCGTTGAGCAAGCCGACCAGGGCGCCCAGCCCGGTGGCGAGGGCGAAGGCGACCGGCAACGGGAGCTGGTTGCTCAGGATGGCGGCGGTGCAGCCGCTGAGCGCCACCACGCCGCCGATCGAGAGGTCGAGGCCGCCCGCGATCATCAGCAGGTTGACGGCGGTGCCGACCGTGGCCACGGCGGCGATCTGGCGCAAGACGTTGGTCAGGTTTTCCGAGGTCAGAAAGCGATCGTTTAGCAGGGCCAGGGCCAGGCTGAGGAGGATCCAGGCGATCAAGTTGATGAGGATTTTGCGGCCAGTGGCGCTCGATACCGACCGCGCTAGGTGGCCGCGGACGCCGGTCATCGCCGGCGGCGCCGTCTCCATTGCCTGACCGCTCGACATCGTCACTCGCGTCACCGCCTTTACCGCCGCCGAGCGCGACGGCCCGGCCCGGCTGGACCAATTGTCATATAATCAACCAGTCAACCGTACACTATGATCCAGTCCAGGGATTGTCAAGCGAAGTCTCACCCCAGCGTGATCTGGATCGAACCGAGCCACGAGCCGACCGGAAGCCGCGATGGAGTCTCACGATGGGTGAACCGGCGATGAGCGAGCCCGAACCGTTGCTGACGATGGCGGGCATGACCAAGCGCTTCGGCGGCGTCCAAGCCCTGCGCGATGGCACGTTGGAGGTCGTCCCAGGGGAAGTTCACGCCTTGCTGGGGGAGAATGGCGCCGGCAAATCGACTCTGGTGAAGATCCTTTCCGGCGCCCATCGTCCCGATGGGGGCGAGCTCCGGTGGGCCGGGGAACCAATCACGATCGCCGCGCTGAGCGACGCGGCACGCCTCGGCATCCGGGTGATTTACCAGCAGCTCAACGTGATCGGCCACTTGACCGTGGCCCAAAACCTGACCCTGGGACGCGAGCGCACCCGGTTCGGCCTCGTCGACCTGGCCGAGACCCGGCAACGAGCGGCGGCCGCCCTGGAGCGCCTGGGGGTCAGGCTCGACCTCGATCGTCACGCCGGCGACCTCCGCATCGCCGAACGGCAACTAATCGAGATTGCCCGCTCCCTGACCGGCGAAGTTCGCCTCCTGGTCATGGACGAGCCGACCGCGTCGCTCGGCGAACGGGAGGTGGAGCGGTTGTTTGCCGTCATTCGCGGCCTCCGCGAGCAAGGGATCGCCATCATCTATATCTCCCACAAGCTCAACGAGGTCTTCGCCATTGCCGACCGCGTCACCGTCCTCCGGGATGGCCAAACTGTCGGCACCGTGCGAACCGGCCAAACGTCGGAGGACGAGCTGATCGGGATGATGGTCGGTCGATCCCTTGGCCACGACCTCACTCGCGAGTCGCACGCCGGCGATCAGGTGGTGTTGGAGGTCGCCGGCCTGTCAACCGGCACCGGCCTCCGCGACGTGACCTTCCAGCTCCACACGGGCGAAGTGCTCGGCGTCTATGGGTTACTTGGATCCGGCCGCACCGAGCTGGCGCGGGCGCTGTTCGGCGCCGATGCGATCGCGGCGGGGACGGTCAAGGTCCGCGGCGCCGAGGTCGCGTTCCGCTCCCCGGCCGAGGCGATGCGCCACGGCCTCGGCTTCGTGCCGGAGGAGCGGGCCCAAGGCGCATTCTCGCTGTTGTCGGTGCGCGAGAACCTGTCGGTGGCGTCGCCAGAGCTGATCTCGCGCCACGGTTGGCTGCGGCCGGCGCTGGAACGGCCGCTGGCCCGACGGATGGTGGAGACGTTGCGCGTCCGCACCGCCTCCATCGAAGAGCCGCTGGCCCGCCTCTCCGGCGGCAATCAGCAGAAGGTGATCGTGGGCCGCTGGCTGGCGCGAGAGACGCCGATTCTGATCCTGGATGACCCGACCTCCGGCATCGACGTCGGCGCCAAAGACGAGCTGTACCGCCTGATCGGCGCGATGACGACGACCGGTACCTCGGTCATCCTCTCCTCCTCCGAGCTGCCCGAGCTGCTCGCCCTCGCCGACCGGATGCTGGTATTGCACCAAGGCCGGGTCGCCGGCATCCTCGCCGGCAACGAGCTGACGCAGCACAACGTGCTGCGGCTAGCGGTCCAGGGCACGAACGGTTAGATCGGTCGCCGCTCGGGTTAAGCGGACACGGCGCCGGAATAAATTCCGCGCTGAGCGCCACGAAGTCCTTTCAGGACTACGGACGAACCGCTCATCTGCTAGCACGAATTCCGACGATTACCGAAAACGGCTTGGATATCGCGGCGACAACGTGCTGAGT
>JACCYK010000575.1 GCA_013696525.1 Chloroflexia bacterium | reverse complement strand
GAGTGGATGGCAGTACTTCGCCTTCTGAAGGAGGGTGACCAAAATGAGTAGACCGCCAGTCCTCTATGAACGAGATATTGAGTTGCAAGCCAGTGAAGTGTTAGAAGCATATGAGCGCCTGTCGGGGTCGCCGATCGGATTGCCTGTTCCAATCGAGAGGATTGCGCATCAGGTATTGGACCTTCCTGTGGTGTGGGAACCTCTCGACTCTCTACCCGGCAAAGAAGTGGTGAGCAAGTACAAACATGCCGGCTTTGGGAAACCCGCATACATTGCCCTGAATGAACGCCTGATCAATACCAGCTTTGAGCAGTACCGTGGGCTAGAAAACACGGCGATCGCACACGAAACCGGTCATGGAATTTTCACGCCGAACGCGGTCGTGTCAGTCAGCTCAATTTCGGCTTAGCTGATGCAGAGGAGCTTGTTAGCTTTACAACTGACTTCCTCGACCCCTTCGCCGAGGCACTAGTTCAACGTGGACCGGTCGAAGATGATTGGTGGCGCGAGTGGCAAGCCCATACGTTTATGAGATATGTGTTGATGCCTCGATTTCTAGTTGAGCCGCTCCTTCGTCAGGGTGGCTACGATCAATGGAAAGGTGCGGGCGGCCTTTACGATCTGCGAGATCGTTGTGGCGTGACGATTTCTGCGCTCGTCACCCACCTCTCCAAGATGAAGTGCATCCACGTCGACAAGCATCGTGTGATCCGAAAGGTAACGCCTGTAGCCGTGGGCCAAGCTAGACTGGCAATGTAATCGTTGCGAAAATGTTGTGTTGTATAATCAACACAACAAGGAGGTTGGCAAGATGCGTGATTAGAAACTGCAATCCGTTCGCCGTACGAAATTACGCCATCGAGCAGCCGAAAGAGGAGATCTCATGAAAGTCAAACTGGCTCACCTCCGAGATCAAGGAATTGACTTCGCAGTGTTCTTCGTTGATGCGCGAAGTCGGACGACGCATGCCCGAGACGAGTTATTGGCGTCGCTTGTTGCACAAGCGCGTAGCGGAGGCTTGCGAATCGACAGGGCCGCGCTTGCGTTTCAGCGCAATGGGCAACTGACCTATTACGGCGCTCCAGATCTTGTCAAGTACCTGGGGAATCGACCTCCGGTTGGGTGGAACCGTGAGATGGACGCCTAGGAATATCACTGGACCCGTCGTCGTTACCATCGATGACGGGTCCACCGAAGATGGCTACACGTCTCGTCCACGGGAGGAACTTAGCCCGGAAGAAGTACAGCGTGCCTCAATTGGTCTTCGGATTATCGCCTGGTAATTCGCGATCCACCGTTCGTGTCCAGTCCTGAAAGGACTTTTTGGGGCTCAGCGCGGATTTCAATCCAGCGCGCCGCCGACGCTACGCTGCAAATCCCACCATGAGCCACCCGAAGCGCCACGGCCCTGCGGGTCAGCAGCGCCGATGAAAGAGAAGCCATTTCCAATGGTCTGCTGACTTGTCTGGGCTGCGCACATTCCTACGGCGATACTGACGAGGCACCAAATGTGCATCTCCGATCTCGGATGCCAGTCGCAGCAGCGAAGGACAAGGACATGACCGAACGCAACCCAACCACCGCCGACCTCGTCCACGTCATCGAACAGGAGCGGGCCGCCTGGCACGATCTGATCGCCGAGGTGGGGGAGGCGCGGATGGAGGAGCCCGGACCGATGGGTGAGTGGACCTTCAAGGATCTCGCCGCCCACCTCACGGGCTGGCGCTCGCGGTCCCTCGATCGCCTGGAGGCCGAGGCCGGCGGTGAGCCCGAACCGGCCCCGCCGTGGCCGCCCGAGCTGCACGACGACGATCCGATCAACGACTGGATCCGCGAGCAAAACCGGCACCGGCCGGCCGGCGATGTGCTGGCCGACGCCGACGCCACCTTTGATCGTCTCCGTCGCGCGGTCGAAGCCCTCCCCGAAGAAGCCGTCTGGAGCCCCGATCATTTTCCGTGGACCGAGGGCGCCGCGATCGGCCAGGCCATCGTGGACCGCACCTTCTTCGGCCACTTCCACGAGGAGCACGAGCCCGCCGTCCGCGCCTGGCTCAGCAGCGTCAACCACCCCGGCTAGGGCCAGCTGGCTCACCACTCGACACGAAACCATGCGCCCCACCTGATTGACAGGTTCATCGATCCCTCTTAAGATGAAACGGATGATCTATACGTACAGAAGGTTGGGTGAGGCTGTGGTGGATTTTGGAGCGGCCCCAGGCACGTCGAACGCGACCATGAACCGCCTTGCTCTCGAAGATGCGTCAGCGCACGGCTGGTATCGGTTCGTCCTTTCGTACCCGCCACATCTGGTCCGTCACTACCTAGACCGGTTTGAAGTCACTGACCGATCGCGGGTACTCGACCCTTTCTGTGGGACAGGCACGACGCTCGTCGAAAGCAAGAAGCTTGGCCTTCCTTCGGTTGGCATCGAAGCACATCCAATGACGCACTTCGCGTCGTCCGTCAAGACGAACTGGACACCTGAGCCAGCGGGCCTCGTCGCACATGCCACAGCGGTCGCCGAAGTCGCCCTGGAGAGAATGGCCGACCAAGGAATCGACGATATGCTTCTCGTTGAATCCAACGGGCGGCACGACTACCGAACGATCCCGCCTGAGAGCCAAAAACTGCTGTTGACCAACTCGATCAGTCCCCGGCCGCTGCACAAGGTCTTGGTTCTGCGTGATGTGCTTGAAGATCACGCAATCCCTGAATACGCGGATCACGAAAAACTGGCGCTAGCAAGAGCCCTCGTCTACTCCATTAGCAATCTGCACTTTGGCCCAGAAGTCGGTGTTGGTCCGGCTGCTCCGGATGCGCATGTGGTCGGTCCTTGGCTCGCGAACATCACCGAGATGGCCAATGACCTCAGGCAACTGCAAGACGCTGGACTCGAAGCCGTTCCCGTTGCGGTTAAGCACGCCGATGCTCGCAACTTGATCAACGTACTTGAACCCAGCTCGATCGATGCCGTTATCTGCTCGCCTCCCTACCCTAACGAGAAGGACTACACCCGGACAACGCGCCTTGAGTCTGTCCTCCTTGGCTTCGTCACGAGCAAAGCTGAGCTCCAACTCGTCAAGCGTGGCCTGGTACGCTCGAACTCCCGGACCGTCTACAAGGGCGATGACGACGACCAGTACATTGCCACCCACCCTGAAATAGAGCGCATCGCCAAAGCCATCGAGGCTCGCCGCCTGGAACTTGGAAAGACCTCGGGCTTCGAGCGGATGTACCACCGGGTGACCAAACTCTACTTTGGTGGGATGGCAAAGCACCTGGCCGACCTGCGAACCATTCTCCGCCCGGGTGCCCAGCTCGCCTACGTCGTCGGCGATCAAGCCTCGTTCCTTCAGGTGATGATCCGGACCGGTCAGCTCGTCGCCGAGATCGGCGACCAGTTAGGCTATGAGGTCGTCGGTCGCGATCTGTTCCGCACTCGTCTCGCCACCGCGACCGGCGAGCAGCTCCGCGAGGAGGTCGTCATCCTGCGCTGGCCAGGGTGCCGTCGCCGAGCGCACCGGGGATCGCCCACCGTGAAGCGAAACGAGGAAGCGGAACATGGTTTCTCCGTCAATGTACGCCACGCAGAGCCCGGTGACCGATCCCGGTGACATGGCCTGGTGGCTGGCCGGTCTCCCGGCCGACCTCGATGGGCTGCGACGGGTCGCCCGCGACCTGGTCATCCACTATCGGGCCGACGATCCCGTCGGCCATGGCATTCCGGCCGAGCGGCTGGCGGAGATCGACACTCGCTATGCCGGCGCGATGCTGCATCGCCTGCACGAGCTGGCGGCCCAGCCGCTGACCACGGCCCGGCAGCCCGCCCAACGGCTGGTTGGCTGCTGTCGCGATTTCACCATCCTCTTCCTGACCCTCGCCCGGTACCAGGGCATCCCGGCCCGCGCCCGGGTCGGGTTTGCCACCTACTTCGTCCCCGGCTTCAACGTCGATCATGAGATTGCCGAAGTCTGGGACGCGACGGAGCGGCGATGGCGCCTCGTTGATGCCGAGTTGAGCGATGACCACGTCGACCCGACGAACGGGGCGGCCCTCGACGGGCTCGATATCCCCCGTGACCGCTTCCTGACCGGCGGCACCGCCTGGCTCGCCTGTCGCGACGGGCAGGCGGACCCGGCGCGCTTCGTGGTCGACCCCGGCCTCGATATTCCCAGCACCCGGAGCTGGCCGCAGCTCCGGAACAATCTCATCCACGACCTTGCCGTCCTCAACAAGGTGGAACCCCTCCTCTGGGACGCCTGGGGCTTCATCGAGCGCGACGACCTCTCCGCCGCCGAGGAGCAGCTCCTCGACGACGTGGCGGTCGCCACCGCCGCCGGCGACGCCGGCGTGGCCCACGCCCGCGTCCTGTACTCGGCCCATGCCGAGCTGCGGATGCCGCCGGTGGTGGTGAGCTATGACCCGCTGGGCGGTCCGTCTCGCCAGGTCCGGCATGCGATATGATAGGGACCATGAGCGGGATGTGTGCCGTTCGACTTCGCACCGTGGGCCGTTGGATATGGACGATAGCGGACGAGATCAGATTTCCCTGAACCGGAACCGGACCGCGGCGAGGCGCGGGCAACGATGACGCCCCGCGAGCCCGCTCCGCCCGTTCCTGGGCCGCACCCGGACGATCCGCTCCAGGCGCTGCCGGCCACCGTCGAGGAGCCGCGGGATCTGGTCAGCCAATTGCGGGCCGCCAACGAGGCGCTCGCGGCGCAACGCCGGGCGGCGGAGGCCGGCGAGGCGCGGCTCGGCCTCATCCTGGAGAGCCTGAGCGACGGCTACTGTGCCCTCGACGTCGAGTTGCGGATCACCTCTGTCAACGCGGCGGCGGAACGCATCTGGAACCGTCCTCGGGACTTGCTGCTGGGGCGGCGCCTGGCGGAGGCGCTCCCGGACGTGGCCGCCGCCAGCATCGATCAGGCGATCGTCGCGGCGCGGGAAACGGGACACCCGACCCTCTTCGAGGCGCGCTCCCCCGTTCAGGGTGCGTGGATTGCCGGCCGCGCCACCCCCACCCCGGCCGGCGTCGTGGTCTCCTTCCAAGGGAACCCCGCCGATCGCGCGGGGCGGGGCGCTGAAAGCCAGTATCGGACGCTGCTCAACTCGATTGATATCGGCTTCTGTGTCTTCGAGGTCCTGTTCGCCCCGAATGGTGAAGCCACCGATTACCGCTTCCTGGAAACCAATCCTGTCTTCGAACAACTCACCGGCCTCAATGGCGCCCCGGGGAAATGCGCCCGCCAGCTCGTCCCCGGGCTCGAAGCCCACTGGTTCGAAATCTATGGCCAGGTGGCCGCCACCGGCGAGGCCGTCCGCTTCGAACAGCAATCCCACGCCATGAACGACCGCTGGTTCGATGTCTATGCCTGCCGCCTCGGCGGCCCGGACAGCCGGCGGGTTGCCCTCCTCTTCACGAACGTGACGGAACGGAAGCGCTGGGAACGGGGCCAGGAAGACTTCGTCGGCATGGTCAGCCACGACCTGGGCAATCCCCTGGCCGTGGTCCGCGGCTGGGCCCAGCTCCTGCGGCGGCGCCAGACGTATGACGCGACGGGGATCGACGCCATCATCGAGCAGACGCGGCGGATGGAGCGCCTCGTGATCGACCTGCGCGAGCTGGTCCGGGTGGAGACCGATCAGGTGGAGTTGGTCCTGGCCGCTGTCGATCTGGTCCCCCTGGCCCATGCCGCCACCGCCCGGGCGAGGGTGCAGGCCCCCTCCCACCCGGTACGGGTTGAGGCCCCGCCAGCGTCGATCATGGCGAGCGTGGACGCGGGCCGGATCGGTCAGGTGCTGGACAACCTGCTCGGCAACGCGGGGAAATACTCGGCGCCCGCGAGCGAGATTACGATACGGGTCACTGCCGGCCCCGGCACGGCGCGGCTACAGGTCACCGATCGCGGCGCGGGGATCCCGGCCGACGTTCTTCCCCGGCTGTTCGACCGTTTCGTCCGCGGCGCCTCTCCAAACGGCGGCCAGGGGCTCGGTCTCGGACTCTACATCTCGCGGATGCTGGTCGAGGCCCATGGCGGCCGCATCGCGGCCACCTCCGAGGTCGGGCGTGGCAGCACCTTCACGATCACCC
>JACCYK010000146.1 GCA_013696525.1 Chloroflexia bacterium | reverse complement strand
GCTCTATCTGGGCTCGGTCGATCGCCAGCCGGCCGCCTATCTCGGCATGAGCATCTTTCCCGGCTGGGGGCATCTGGACCGGATCGCGGTCGACCCGGCGTTCCAGGGCCATGGCCTTGGCCGGCAGGCCCTGGTGTGGGCGATTAATACCATGCACCGGGCGGGTTGCCGGCGGATCGCGCTCAGCACGCAGCTCGGCAACGAACGGTCGCAACGGCTCTACGAGCGGTTCGGCTTCCAGCGCTCGCCCGGCTTCGACTACCGGCTCTATGGGGCGCCGCTGAAATCGCCGGCAACGAGCGTGGCTCCTGCCAACGCTCGCCAAGCAACCGCCAGCAGCACTGGCACGAAGATGAAGGATGAAACACGCGAATGGGCAGTAGTTTCGGGCAGATCTTCAAGCTAACCACCTGGGGCGAGTCGCATGGGCCGGCGCTCGGGGTCGTGATCGAGGGTTGCCCGGCCGGGCTGCCGCTGACGGTGGCGGAAATTCAGGCGCAGCTCGACCGGCGGCGTGTCGGCCAGAGCAAGGTCACCTCACCGCGGGACGAGAAAGACCAGGCGCAAATCCTGTCCGGTGTCTACGAGGAGATCACCACCGGCGCCCCGATCTCGATCATTACCTACAACAAGGATGCCGATTCCTCGAAGTACGACAACTTGCGCGATGTCTTCCGGCCGGGACACGCCGACTACACCTACTGGGCGAAATATGGGCATCGCGACCACCGCGGAGGCGGCCGATCCTCGGCCCGCGAGACCTGGGGCCGGGTGGCGGCCGGCGCCATCGCCCGCAAGATCCTGGCGACGGCCGGCACCGAGATCTACGGGTTTACGCGGGAGATCGGCGGCATCGAGATGGAGACGTTTGATCGCGACGAGATCGAGCGCAACCTGGTGCGCTGTCCCGATCCGGTGGCGGCGGAGCGGATGGTCGAGGCGATCTTGCGGGTCAAGGAAGAGAAGGACAGCCTC
This sequence comes from Chloroflexia bacterium, assembly GCA_013696525.1. Classification (GTDB taxonomy): domain Bacteria; phylum Chloroflexota; class Chloroflexia; order Thermomicrobiales; family UBA6265; genus JACCYK01. The sequence goes on along the minus strand of JACCYK010000146.1, from coordinate 5,090 downwards.
GGCGGCGTGGTCGAAGCGCGGGCGATCGGGGTGCCGCCGGGGTTGGGTGAGCCGACCTTTGACAAGATCGATGCGCTGATCGGGCACGCGATGCTCTCGATCCCCGCCACCAAAGGCGTCCACATCGGCGGCGGCTTCGAGGTGGTGCGTAGTCGCGGCTCGGAAGCGAACGACTGGTTCTATGCCGAGAACGGCCGGGTCCGGACCCGGACCAACAACCACGGCGGCATCCTGGGCGGGATCACCTCAGGCGAAGAGATCTCGGTCCGGGTGGCGGTCAAGCCGACCTCCTCCGTCGAACGGCCCCAGGAGACGGTGGACACCTCGCTCAACCCCCAAACAATCACGGTCTACGGCCGCCACGACCCGTCCGTGGTGCCGCGGGCGGTGCCGGTAGTGGAGGCGATGCTGGCGCTGGTGCTGGCGGATTTGCTCTTGCTGAACCGGACCGCCCGCATTTGAGCGCGGATCGTTACCGGACGAAGAGGGAAGCGGTGAGCAATGCCGCCGCCGTGAGCGCCGCCACCGTCCGCACGCTATTCCAGGCCGTCCAACCCGGCACATAGCGTGCCCAGACGTCGGCTCCGCTGGCACTGTTCGCGGCGACCGCCGCCAGCGCGTCGTTGCGCGGCACGTTGAACGCGATCGTCACCATGATCGTGCCAACGAGATAGAGCATGCTGCCGGCGAGCCGGAAGCCCGCACCCGGTTCGGTCCAATTCAACACCGAGGAGAGGGCCAGCGGGAGACAGGCAACCGCGGTGCCGAAGAACGCTCCCAGGAACCAGGGATTGAGCACCACGACATTGATCGCCTGCATGGCGGCAATGCCCCGCGCCGGCGGCAGGCGGGCGAGCGCCGGCATGACAATGGCCGAGAAGGCGAAGAAGACGCCGGCGATCAACCCGGCGCCGAGGACCGCCAGGACGGTGAGGAGGAAGAGCGCGTCCGTGAGCATCTGAAGATCCCATCTCGCCTTTCGCAATGATCGCCGCGATAGTCACGGCCCGTCGATCCCGCGTCGAGGTTGCCGCCACCGTGAGTTGGGCCGCGCGGACGGGAAGCGCCCCCGGGGCGGAGACGCTTCCCTGGCGGCGACGCCGGTGGTTTCACCTTTGCCGTCACGACCCGATCGGCACCGGGGTCGCCCTACGCGGACCAGATGCCGGTGGCGGCGGTTTCGCGGGCGTAAGTGGCAAAGTCTCGTGGCGGCCGGCCCAGCGCCCGCCGCACGCCGTCCGTCAGATAGGCGTTGCGACCGTCGAGGACGGTGGTGAAGAGGTAGTTCACCAGCCAGACGACGTCCGCCGGCACTCCCTGCTCGGTCAACGCCGCCGAGTACGACTCTGGCGAGACCGGGATGAATCGGATCTCCCGTCCGATCGCCGCCGCGATCTCCGCCACCGCGTCCGCCATGGTCAGCAGCCGGGGACCGGTCACCTCGTAGAGCTGCCTCGTGTGCCCGTCCTCCGTCAGCGCCGCCACCGCGACGTCGGCAACGTCGCCGGCATCGACGAACGGCTCGCCGACGTCTCCGGACGGAAGTGCGACCTCGCCGCTGAGGACCGCGTCCAGGAGATAGTTCTCGCTAAAGTTCTGCGCGAACCAGCTTGACCGGACGATCGTCCAGTCCACGCCGGCGTTTTGCACGACCTGTTCGGCTCGTTCGGCCTCGTCCTCGCCCCGGCCGGAGAGGAGGACCAGCCGCCGGACCCCGCTCGCCACGGCCAGCGCCGTGAACGACCGAGTCGCATCGACCGCGCCGGGCACCGCCAGGTCCGGATAGTAGGTCACGTAGGCCGCTTCCACGCCTTGGAGCGCCGGCGCCCAGGTCGTCTGGTCCTCCCAGTCGAATGGCGGCTGGCTGGCGCGGGAGCCAATCCGGACCGGCAGGCCGCGGGCCGTGAGCCGCTCCGCCACCCGGCGGCCGGTCTTGCCGGTGCCGCCAAGCACCAACGTTGGCGCCTGGTTGGCGGTGAGTGATCGGCTGACGCCCGTATCGGCGGCTTTACCGGGACGGATGCCTCGGGTCTCTTTGACGATGGTAGACATGTTGCTCTCCGGAGTGTGATGTCACCGAAGCCGGCGACCGTTCGTCTAGTATTTCGCTATCAGACCGGACCTTCAATGACTTTCCGTCGTTGGTTCATGATCATTCGTCCAAAACTTCTGGACGAAGTGGAAGCAATCGCCTATGCTTCGAGCCATGAGCAGCCCCTGGACCGCGATCGACCCGCTGGGCGAAGCCCTGTACATCCTGCGGATGAGCGGCAGCTTCTACAGCTTGTGCGAGTTCACCGCGCCGTGGGGGCTGGTGTTGCCGCCGATGCGGGACGTCCTCATGTTCCATGTCGTGACGGATGGCCGCTGCTGGCTCGAGGTCGACGGCATGGAGCCCCGCCCGCTGCAACCGGGTGACCTGGCCCTCGTCCCCCGGGGCGAGGGTCACCGCCTGGCGAGCGAGCCGGGAGTGCCTGGTCCGGGACTCTTCAATCTTCCCCGCGAGGCGATCAGTGAGCGATACGAGATCCTGCGGCAAGGCGGAGGGGGCGTGGCGGCGCGGCTTGTCTGCGGTGTCGTCCGGTTCGATCACCCGGCGGCGCATCACCTCGTCAGCGTCCTGCCGAGGATGATCATCGTCGCGGCGGCAAGCTCGCCCCACCTGGATTGGCAGCAGAGCACGCTGCGCCTGATGGCCGACGAAGCCAGGGCGTTGCGGCCGGGGGGAGAGACGGTGATCACCCGGCTGGCCGACATCCTGGTGATCCAGGCCATTCGCTCGTGGATCGCGGAAGACCCCGCCGCCCAAACCGGATGGCTGGGCGCACTCCGCGATCCGCGGATCGGGCAGGCGATCACGCTGATCCACCGTGAGCCAGCCCGCGCCTGGAGCGTCGCCAACCTCGCGCACGAGGTCGCGATGTCACGGTCGGCGTTCGCCGCCCGCTTCGTCGAGCTGGTGGGCGAGCCTCCGATGCACTATGTCGCCCGGTGGCGGATGCACGTCGCCCGGACCTGGCTGAAGGAGGAGGGCGCCACGCTGGGCGAGCTGGCGCATCGTCTTGGCTACCAATCCGAAGCCGCCTTCAGCCGGGCCTTCAAGCGGTTCACCGGCGTGTCGCCCGGGGCGATCCGGCGACCACCGGAAACGACGTATGATCGCCGCCTGGCGGCCGCTGGCTGTTGAGCCGATTTAGGTCGTGATCACCAATAGGCGGTCGGATTCGTCGTGGAAGAGGTCAAGCTCGTACGAGCCGTAGACGTGCCAGCTTGTGAACCCGGTTAGCTCCAGCAGCAATTCGAGCTCGGACCGGTGAAGATAGCGCATTGGGTAGCTGGCGGCGACCCGGCGCGGCCCGCCGTCGGTGGCGATGATGTCGTACCAGAGCTCGGTCTCGATCTGCTGGTCGGCCGGGCCGACCTGGCGCGAGGCAAACTTGTCGACCCGCGATCCATCCGGCCGCGACCAACTCCCCTCGTGTCGGACGCCTCGCTCCATGTCGCGTAGGAAGGCGGGATGCGGATTGAGCAGATCGATCACCGCCCGGCCGCCGGGGGCGAGCAGGCGCCGGGCGCTCGCCAGGGTCCGCCGCTGTCCGGCGGCGGTAGTGACGTGTAGCAAGCTGTTCAGGGCGATGATGATGAGACCGAACGGTCCGCCGGCGACCTGATCGGCCTCAACCATCGAACCGGCCAGCAGCTTCACCCGCTCGGCGACGCTTGCCGCCGCGGCCGCCGTCTTGGCTCGCGCCAGCATCGGCGGCGAGCTGTCGATGCCGGTGATGTCGTGGCCCGCCGCGGCGATCGGAACGAGGACGCGGCCGCTGCCGCAGGCAAGCTCCAGCACCGGCCGGTCGGAGCCGCGAGCCAACTCGCGGTACAGATCGAGGTCGTCGTCGTCGTACGACTCATGCTCCAGGTCATAGAGCTCGGCGATCCCGGCATAGGGATCGATCACCCGATCAAACGCTGGCATGACACCCGCCGCCCTACTGGCAATACCCGTTCACACAGGACCGGCGACGACAACATCCTTCATCGGACGAACAGGAGCCGCCACGGACCCGGCAGCACCGGCGCGTGCGATCGTAAGAAGTTCGGACCACTTCGCAGATCAGGGGCGGGCCGGCGGAGCGCGGGCATTGGGCGTCCTGCTCGCAGGGATCGCCCTGAACGATTTGGGCCGCGCCTGGATCGTTGCAGATTCCCTCTTGGCAGGTCATCGAACCGCAGCAGAATGACGTTCCGTACTCACCGTAGCCGCAGAAGCCGAACTGCCCCAGGCAGCAATTGTAGCCGCCATCGAAGTCGAATTGGTTGTCAGCGCAATAGACCGCTTGCTCGCTTTGGTCACACTGCCAGTCGGTGTAGCAGGGCGCGCCCAGACCCAGATAGACATCGGCCTGGGCCGCCGCGGGCCGCCGGCTCAGACCGGCCGCCGAGGCGGCCAGTCCTCCGATCAGATGCTTGAGCAACCGGCGCCGCGAACCAACGCCTGATTTGGTCACGGCGCCTGCCTTAACCAGCCGGTCGAACTGGCGATCGTCCATTCCAACCTCCCAAACCCGCGAGGCAGCCGCCGAAACCGTTGCCCGGAGCTTCTTCCGTTGCTCCTGTCGTGGCGGAGAAGAGGGGGCCGGATGGCGCCGGCCCCGACGTGACAGCGATTAGTATTGGCAAGATCCGTAGCGGCAGAACGCGCCGTCGCAGCAGCCGTCATCGGAATCGCATGGGCTGTTCACCCCGGCGCAGCAACGCCGTTGACCGGCACCGTACGGGCCCACCGTACCGCAGGTGAGAAAGACGCGCAGGCTGCCGCATTGGATGTCGTTTTGGCACGTCTCGCCCTGTTGGCGGAGTCCGGATCCCGGGTAGTTGCAGTACCCGTCGGCGCAGACCATTGAACCGCAGCAGTACGAGTCGGCATACTGGCCGCCGTAGCCGCAGAAGCCAAATTGGCCAAGGCAGCAGTTATAGCCGCCGTCGAAATCGAACTGGTTGTCGGCGCAGTAGACCGGCTGATCACGCTGGTCGCACTGCAAATCGGTGTAGCAGGGCGCGCCCAAGCCGAGATAGAAGTCGGTCTGGGC
>JACCYK010000111.1 GCA_013696525.1 Chloroflexia bacterium | reverse complement strand
CTACCCACAACGCGCCGCCGAAGCCGCCGAATCACTCGCCCACCTCCGCCGCCTCGACCCCCCCGCGATGCTCGGCGTCTACAAGCAGCTCAACCCGCGGTTCTGGCGCTGGGTGACCGGGGAAGGTGAATGATGGCGGGGTCCTGGTTAGTTGATCGACCTCGTGGCGTAGCTCGGGAATGAATCCCCGAGCTTGGCCACCCGGCACGCTCTTCACCCTCGTCCAACCAGCATCAAGCTACCCCTTGCACCACACCGCCGCTTCACCCTTGCCCCCGCAGCCGCGGGTTGCCGGTCTCGTCGAGTCCGAGGTGGACCATGTAGAGCGCCAGGAACAGCACCATCAAGGTCAGCACCGGGATCAGCCACCACCACCACAGGTTCTGGAAGATCGCGCCGTAGCTCAGCGCCCAGTAGATCATCATCCCCAGCGTAATATCGCGTTGCGGCCCCAGGCCCAGGATCGACAGCCCCGACTCGGCCAGGATCGCGGCGATGAAGGCATTGAGAAAATTCGCCCCCAGCCAGGCCAGCATGTGCGGCAGCAGCTCCCGCCCCACGATCTCCAGCTCCGACATCCCGGAGAGGCGGGCCACGTTGACAAAAGCCCGCTCCTTGAGCGTCAGCGCCTGCGCCCGCACCGCGCGAGCCGGCCAGGCCCAGGCGAAGAGGCCGATGATGAGGGCCATCGAGGTCACGCCGACCCCCCGTAACAGCGACGCGATCAGGATCAGAAAGAGGAGCGACGGCACCGAGAGGAAGACGTCGATCAGCACCCGCAGCGCGGCATCCACCTTGCCGCCGAAGTAGCCGCTGACGAGGCCGATGATGGCCCCGATGACAGTCCCGATCGTGGCCGCGATCAAGCCCACCTGGATCGAGTTGGGCACGGCTTGAGTCCACTGGATGGCGACGCTCTGGCCCAGCGAGGTCGTCCCCAGGATCGCCCCGGCGCCGGGCGCCAGCCGCGCCGGAAACGCCCCGGTCCGCCGTTCCGCCGGATCGACCAGGGCGCCGCCGATCAGCGCCGTGCCGAAGATCAGGATGAAGACCGCCATCCCGACCACGAACTTGCGGTTGCCGAGGAGCGCGTGCGCGATCCCCCGGTGCGCGATGACGGGCGGCAGTACCAAGTCTTCAACGGCGGGAACGACGGCCATCGCTACGACCTCCCGGCCGCATCGGCCCGGATCCGCGGGTCAATCAGCGGGTACACCAGGTCGAGCACGAAGTTGATCAGCGCCACCGAGACGATCAGCAGCAGGATGCTGCCCTGGATGACCGGGAAATCGAGGCTCTTGATCGAGTTGTAGATCAGGAAGCCAAGCCCCGGATAGCCGAAGATCGCCTCCGTGATCAGCGCCCCGCCGACGATGTGGCCGAGCGACAGCGCCAGGCCGGTGGTCTGCGGCAGCAGCGCGTTGCGGAAGGCATAGTTCCAGAAGATGCGGCGCCGGGGCAGCCCCTTGGCCTCGGCCCACAGGATGTAATCCTGGCCTTGCTCGGCGATGATCAGACTCCGCATGCTCAGGAACCACCAGCCCAACGAGACGAGGATGATGCTCAACGCCGGCAGCGCTCCATGCCGGATCACTTCGCCGGCAAAAGCGAGCGTCAGCTCGGGTTGCATCCCCGCCGGGTAGGCGCCGGAGAGCGGGAAGATTGGCCAATAGAAGGCGAACAAATACACCAAGATAATCGCCAGAATGTAATACGGGGTCGTATAGAGGACCAGCGCCAGCGGCACCAGCCCTTGCAGGAAGCGCGAGCGGCCGCCGGTCCAGCCGACGACCGCGCCGAGCAGCGAGCCCAGTAGCCAACTGATCAGCGTCGTCACGCTGAGGAGCCCGACCGTCCACGGAATCGCGCTCCCGAGCAGCGTGGCGACGTGCGTCGGAAAGCTGGCGATCGAGTAGCCCAGGTTCCCCCCCACCACCTCGCGCAAGTACGAGACATACTGCTGCCAAAGAGGCTGGTCGAGACCGAAGCGCTGCCGGTATTCCGCCACCAGCTCTTCGCTGACCGTGCTCCCTCCGGCCACCGCCGCCATCTTGGCGAAGACGGCGCCGAGCGGGTCCCCCGGCACGATCCGCGGCACGATGAATACCACCGTCACCGAAATGACGACGGTGGCAATGAAGATGACCACCCGTTCCCCGAGGTAGCGCCAAGACACGCCTGTCACCCCCATGTCACCGGTTTTGCCGCGACCGTTCGTTTCCGAGCGGCACCGCCGGCGAGGCCACATCG
>JACCYK010000105.1 GCA_013696525.1 Chloroflexia bacterium | reverse complement strand
GTAGAGGGACAACTTAAAGTCCAGATCAATCGCATGTGAAACGACGGTGAAAAAGCGAGTCCAGCGATGGCTAGCTGCTTCGTCGCGGTTGGTTCGAGGAGACGGATCGGACCGAATCGAGCGGGCCGGGCGTTTCCCGGCCCATGTCCGTGATGGGTCGCATTTCGGGGCGGCATCCGCCGAGTGCCGATTACGGAATGGATGAAATCGGCAATGCGGGTCATAATCGGGGCGGACACCTGTCGTCGATGGGCCGCGCCGGGCGACCAGTCGCTTCAACAAGGAGATCGGCCCCGACGAGCGCCGAACGGGATCAGGCCGCGAGAGGTTCGGCGTGGAACGACGGCCGTGTGAACCAGCAACGATCGTCCAGGAGGCGAAACGAATGGCGCGAGTGCTGGTAGTCGAGGACACCGAAGACATCGCGAGCTTGATTCGGCACAGCCTGCTCCGGGAAGGGCTGAAGGTTGATGTCGTCACCGATGGCACCGGGGCCCTCGTCGCGATCGCCATCGATCCTCCGGACCTCGTCGTGCTGGACTTGATGCTGCCCGATATCAGCGGGGTCGATGTATGCCGGAAGATCCGCGGCATGGACGAAGACCACGGCCGTCCGCCGACGCCCATCCTGATGTTGACCGCGCTGAGCAGCGTCTCCGACCGCGTCACGGGCCTGGAGGCCGGAGCCGATGACTATCTGATGAAGCCGTTTGCGGTGGCCGAGCTGGTGGCGCGAGTGCGCGTGATCCTCCGTCGCCGGCGAGCCGAAACACCGTCGGCGGTATCGAGTGAAGTCCTGGCCTACGGTGATCTGAATGTTGAAATCGGAAGCCGGATCGTACGGCGCGGCGATCGTACCGTGTTCCTGACGAGTCGCGAGTTTGAGGTGTTGGTGTTCTTGCTCCGGCACGCCAACCAAGTGATCCCGCGGGAGACGTTGTTGCGACGCATTTGGGGGACGGATTTCTTTGGCGATTCCAACGTGGTGGCGGTGACGATCGCGTCCGTCCGGCGGGCTCTGGAAACGGCGGGCGAATCCCGGCTGATTCAGACGATTCGGGGTGCCGGCTACGTGTTGCGACACCAGGAATGAGGAACGCGGAGGCGGGTCGAGCCAAGAAGATGCGCGGGATGGCCGATCGGTGAAATCTGGGAAGTTCACGAAGCCGGCGCCAATGCCGGAGCGCCCACCAGCCGCCCCTCCGGCGGCGGCGCCAGGGGCGAATTTTCTCGCCGGGGTCGCGGGTCTGGTCGCTAGCCAGCTTGGCGTGACGTCGGCGTTTGTGGCGCGCGGCACGGATGATCCTGATTATTTTCTCGTGGTCCTAACCCATGCGGCCGGCGGCCCGGCGGGTGGTCCGGTGACGTCGGTGGAGCCCATTCCGCTGAGGCTTGGTCCCGCCACGGGTCTCGGTCCCGAACCGATCGTGGTCGAAGACGCCGGGCGTGATGACAGCCACGCGGCGAATGGCCTGATGACGGCGTTCCCCGATCAACAGAGCTTCGTGGTGGTTCCAATTGACCAGAATGAGGCCGGAGTAGTCGGTCTGCTGGGTGCCGGCCATGGCGAGGCCCGTGGCTACTCCAAACGAGACCTCGATTTGCTCGCCCGGGCGGCGCGGTTGATCCGGTTCGACGATGCCGGCGGCACGCCGGCATCGGCAACCGGTGCCCAAGATCCCTCACGCGAGCTGGTCGGCGTCTCGCCGGACAGCGAGCGGATGATGGCGGCCGTGTCGCGGGTGCTGGTCACGGGGGAGGCCGAGACCATCAGTGTTCAGCTCGATCGTGCCGCGAATGGCGAATCGTTTGAGATTCGGTTCGAGCCGCGGGGCGCCGGCGATGCCGTGGCCGTGGTCCGGGACGAGGCGGCGGCCAGTGCCGAGCGCCAGGTCTTGCAAACGCTGATGGACCTGCTGCCGGACCAGGTCTACGTCAAGGACACCGCATCGCGCTTCACCCGGGTTAACCGGGCGGTCCTTGATACCTTTGGCCTCACGGGGTCGACGGAGATCCTCGGCCGGACTGATTTCGATTTCTTTCCCGAGGCGATCGCCCGCGACTTCTACGCTCAAGAGCAGGAGATGTTTGCCACGGGGGTGCCGATCATCGACGTGGTTGAGAACCAAGTGCAGCCGAATCACGTCGATCACTGGCGGCGGACTTCGAAAATCCCGATTCGCGATCGCACCGGCGCCGTGATCGGGCTCGTCGGCTCCTCCTCGGATATCACCGCCGCCCTGTCGCATGAGCGAGCGCTGGCCAGACTGGCCGCCCTGGTGGAGTGGTCCAATGACGCGATTATCGGAATCGACAAGGACGGCAACATTTCGAGTTGGAATCCAGCGGCGGAACGGCTCTTCGGCTACCCCGAAGCGGAGGTGGTCGGCCATCCCTATCTCCTGTTGGTGCCGCCGGACGAACGGATGATCCTGTTCGACGACCTCGTGCGCCGGGCACGCGACGATGATTACGTGGGAAGCCTGGAAACGAGGCGCCGTCGCCAGGATGGCTCGGTGACGGAAGTCGAGATTAAGGCGTCACTGATCCGGGACGAGAGCGGGGAGCCCGCCGGCGTTTCCGTCATCATGCGCGAGATCGCGGAGCGGAAAGCGGCCGAGGCGCGACTGCGGGAGCTCGAGTTGCGGTATCGCACCTTTGTCGAGCAGATGCCGGGGATCACCTATATCAACGCGGCGACGGGGGATGCCCAAGTCATGCCGCTCGTCCACCTCCATCAACGGATGGAGGAGTGGCTGGGGTATCCGATCAGTGAATGGGAGCGTGACCCCCGCTTCTCCTTCCAGCTCATGCATCCCGACGACCGAGAGGGAGTGAGAAAGCACCACGATGAGACCACCGTCAGCGGCGCCCCGTACCGGGCGGAGTACCGGATGCTGGCCAAAGACGGGCGACAGATCTGGGTCCGCGACGAGGCGGTGCTGGTCCGCGGGGACGACGGCGAGCCGCTCTATTGGCTCGGCTTCCTGTTTGACATCACCGATCTCAAGCGAGCGGAAGCGGAGGTGACGGATGCCCTTGCCGGGCAGCTAGCGGCGAATGTCGAACTGGCGCGGGTCAGCGAGGCGAAGAGTGAGATCGTCTCCATGATCAGCCACGAGTTCCGAACCCCGCTGACCAGCATCCAGGGCTATAGCGAACTGCTCATCGACGAAACGCTGACCCCCGAGGAGATCCGCGGCTTTGCCGCAACGATCAATGCCAATGCCCGGCGCCTCGCCCGTATGATCCAGGAAGTGCTCAATCTGGATCGCCTCGAGTCGGGCCAGGTCGAGCCACGCCGCGAGCGGGTCAATCTTAACGAGATCACGGATGATGTGATCGACTCGTTGCGGTCCACCACGGGGCGACACACCTTTGTTACCCATTTCGATCCCGAGCTGCCGTTGATTACCGGCGACTCGGACCTGCTGGCCCAGGTCGTCACCAACCTCGTCGCCAACGCGATCAAATATGCGCCCGCCGGCGGCGCGGTCACGCTTTCGACCGAGCGGCGGCCAGATGCGGTCCAGCTCACGGTCAGTGACGAGGGGCTGGGCATCCCGGACGACGCGCTGGAAACGATTTTCTCCCGCTACAGCAGGATCCAACGGCCGGAGCAACAGCACATCGAAGGCACCGGTCTCGGCTTGCCGATCGCCCGCCAGATCGTTGAATTGCATGGCGGCTCGATCTGGGCTGAGTCACGGCGCGACACAGGGGCTCGGCTCCACGTCCTCTTGCCATACCGGGACAGCCACCCTTCGTAGGCGCCAGATCGTCGCCCGTCGATCGGTCGTGTGTCGAAGGTCGGAAAACGGTGAGACCGGTGACGGGCTCGAGAGTGGGAGGTGCCGGTGGATCGGGGTGGGGTCGCATCACCGAGCTACGACCGGTCCGCCCCGCTCGGTCAGGCCACGCAAGCGCGGTCGTCATCGACTGCCGCCGCGTGGGCTGGGCAGAGAGGGCTCCCAGTGCCCGTGCCCCTCCCGCCGGCCGGGCCGCCTCGCGCTAGGGAAAGATGTCGTACCCGACCTGGCAACCACCCGCGGCCCGAGGTCCTGTCACGCCGCGGCCGTGGCTCGCCAAACTCCTGCCTCAGATGTCCTGGCCGCGCACAAGTCCTTGTTTTCCCCTTCGTGGCGGTGGTACTCTCGATCGTTGCCGGCCCTGCGGTGCTCGTGATGCATTACGCGGTCTTGAGCCAACAGAAAGTGAGTCGGGAGCTCCCAGCCGTGCGGTGTTCCGTACGGGGTCGGGGCACCCACCTGCGAAAGCAGGTTCAAGGCTCCGTAGCACACGGCACAAGCGGGGGCGGCTCTTTACCAGGCTCTGCCCCGCGGCCGCGCTTGTTCAGGGGTGTCACCTGATGATCGTTCTGATCCACGGTCCCGACGCATCGCTCGCTCGGGCCGAGGTGGCCAATCGACTCGCGGCCCTCGATCCGGACGGCTTTAACACGACCACGCTTGATGGCAGGGACG
>JACCYK010000101.1 GCA_013696525.1 Chloroflexia bacterium | reverse complement strand
GCCGGAGACCGTACGTTCGTGATGAAGACACGATTGTGTTTGGCTGTCGCGACCAGGCGGAATCAGCCGCCGCCGGTAGCCGGGATGTCCGCGCCTCACGGATGCGGGTGTTCGATGTTGAGCGGGTGCGGCAGTTGGGCGCGACGACGGCGGCGGCGATGGCGCTGCAACCGGACCTCGGCCTGCACCGGCAGGGCCCGCTGGCCGAGGGCGTCGCCGGCTTCTGGATTCACCTCGATGCCGACGTTCTTGACGACGGGGTGATGCCCGCGGTCGACTATCGCCTGCCGGGCGGGCTGAGCCCGGGCGCGGTGCGCGAGGTCTTGCGCCTTCTCCTCCGAACCGGACGAGCTGTCGGGCTGGACGTCACGATTTACAATCCGAGCCTCGACCCGACTTGGGCGGCGGGGCGGATGCTGGCATCGACGATCGCCGACGGCTTGGCCGGCAATCGCGGCCCGCCGAAGTGTAGAAACTCGCGACGCCAGCCGGCCGTGAGCGGCGTGAGCTCAGACTGAGCTTGCCGTTCAGATGGCGTGCCCAATTGCCCGCTACTGGGTGATTTGATGATGACGCGATGCCTCGTCGGGCGACACGCGTGGCACCTTTCTGGCATAGTTCCGGTTGCGGAACCTGTTGAGGCAAGATTCTGGATCTCCCAGAGACGGCGCCGCGGACAACGCGATGGAGGCAAGACACCCCATGGACACCTTGCGACGCCTATTTGGCGGGGCGATCGATCCCGAGCCACAACCGCGGCGGCAGATGGCACCGCGCCAGACCCGATCCGAGCTGTCGGAGGATGAGCGCGCCCTTGAGCGTTACCGCTATCTCCTGCGCACGGCCCCGCCGGAAACGCTCGAACAAGCGCATGCCGAGGCCTTCGCTCAACTGACGCCGGAGCAGCGCCGGATGGTGCTGGAACAGTTGACCGCCGACCTGCCGGAGTCGGAGCGAGTGGCGGCGGCGAGCGCCCAAGACGACCCCCGCGCCCTGGCCCGCGTCGCCACCAGGGCCGAGATGCGCCAGCCGGGCACCCTGGAGCGGCGCTTCAGCGGCATGGGCGCCCCCGGTGGCATGGGCATGGGCGGCATGATGGCCGGCAGCTTTCTCAGCACCATCGCCGGCGTCATGGTTGGCAGCGCGATCGCTAACTCCTTCTTCAATGATTCCGGCTACAACGACAGCACGGGCGAGGGTGGAGGCGGCGACGAGATGGGTGCCGATGGCGGCGACGCCGGAGCCGATGGCGGCGGCTTTGACAGCGGCGGCAGCGACTTCGGCGGCGACTTCGGTGGCGGCGATTTCTAAACGCTAAGCTTGATCCCCGCGGCGATGAGATCCACGCCCGAAATGATCTTGACCGGCGAGACACGGCGGCCATTCGGCCGCCGTATCGTCCGTAATTAGTCCGCCAGGATCGCGGGCATGGTTGACCACACCGCGTTTGTGAGTGCCAGCATGTTGCCGTACTGATCCATGACCTGCACCCGAGCGTAGCGCCACGATGCCGGCAACGGCACGATTGTTGACCAGTCAGCGGCCGGGATCGCGGCGGCGGTGATCGGTGCGCCATCCGCGATCACCATCATCACGGCCTCGGCGGCGCCGACGATTCGCGCCGAGAGCGCACCGTCATTCAATGTGACATAAAGCTCCGGTCCCACCGGCGATCGGGAGATGAAACAGCGGCCCTGGCGCAGGGCGTCGAGGATGCCCTCGACTGAAAATTCGCCGGGGACCTGGAGCCAGGTCGTCGGCTCGCCCAGCCGCGGGCGGGGCAGGGCGGGGGAGGCAGCCGGGTCATCGGGGCCGAGGCGGTGGGTGTCGCTGCCGCCGATCGCGACCAGGCGCCGCCCGGCCAAAAGTTGGGTCTCCCAGGCGGCGAGTGAGATCCAATTGAGCCGGTCCCAGGGACCGTTCCAAACCTCGACCGCGTGGTTATCGAGATCGTCGCCAAAGGTCCAGGGCGGGCCAAACGGCTTCGGGTGATTGATGCTGACGACACCGCCGGCGGCGACCGCGGTGCGCATCGCGGTCTGTACGGAAGACCGGTCTGGTTGGCGGAACTCGTGCCAACGGTCGCTCCCCCAAACGTTCCAGTGGCCGCCGTAGGTCGTCACCTCGACCCCGTGTACGAGGAATGGCCGCCGTCCATCCGGCGGATACGGGCCGACGTGGGCGCTGTTGTGGTCGGTGATGCCCAACACGTCGAGCCCAGCGGCGGCGGCGGCAGCACGCATCTCGGCCGGCCAGGAGTCGCCATCGGAGTAGCGGGTATGGCAGTGCAGATCGCACCGGAGCCACCCCGGCT
>JACCYK010000086.1 GCA_013696525.1 Chloroflexia bacterium | reverse complement strand
CACCCAGACAATGGTGACGCGCACCGAAATCAAAATGGTCACCGGGAAGATCAACGGTCAAGATGTGACTGTGCCGGCGGGGACGACGATTCTCGAAGCATCGAGAATGGCCGGTATCGAAGTTCCGAATCTTTGTTATCAACCACTGCTCCGGCCATGGGGTTCCTGTCGCATCTGCACGGTCGAGATTCTCGGCAAGCGCGGCGGCCTGATCGAGTCCTGTGCCACTCCCTTGGCGGAAGGGATGGAAGTTGTCACCCACTCGCCGGAGGTAATCCAAGCCCGCCAGTTCGTCCTGCAGATGTATTTGATCGACCACGCCCTCGACTGCCCAACATGCGACAAGTCGGGCGAGTGCTATCTCCAAGACAATACCTATCTCCACAACGTCAACGCGAATCCCTACCGCCGCCCCAAGTTTGCCCAAGCATACGAGCACTTCAGCGAGCTGATCGACTACAAGTGGGACCGCTGCATCATGTGCAGCCGTTGCACCCGGGTCTGCGACGAGGTCATCGGCGTCACCGCGATCGAGGTCACCTCGCGCTCGCTGGAAGCGTCCATCTCGCACGCCTTTGGCCAGGACCTGTCCGAGACGACCTGCACCCACTGCGGGATGTGCATTGCCGTCTGCCCGGTTGGCGCCCTCACCGACCGGCACTTCGGTCACCACCCGTGGGAGCTCGACAGCACGGAAACGATCTGCGGCTTCTGCGACAGCGGTTGCACGATTAACGTCGAGGCCAACCGGGGCGTGGTCCGCCGCACCACCAACCTCTGGGAGCGCGGCGTCAACCACGGCTACACCTGCGAACGGGCAAAGTGGGGTCACGAGCAGGTTCAGAGCACGGACCGCCTCTTCTATCCGACCTTACGCGACAAGGACGGTCCGGCGGCGGGGCAGGCCTATGAAGTGACCTGGGACGACGCGATCGATCTCGTGGCCGAGACCCTTGCTCACTACCAAGGTGAACGATTCGCCGCGCTCGCCGCGCCGGACGCCACGAACGAGGAGGTGTATCTCCTCCAGCAATTCACCCGCGCCGTCATGGCCAGCCCGAACATCGACCGTTACCTGACACCGGGCCAAGCGGCGGTGGAGAGGGCCGTTCGCGCCAGCCTCGGCCAGGACGTCTCGAACACGAACAACATGCAAGAGCTGTTCACCGACGTCAAGGCTGGCTTGGTCGTGGGGCCGGACATCGGGAAGTCCGCGCCGACGGTGTCGTACTGGTTCTACCTCTCGCAGCTCAACCGCGAAGCACGGTACGTCGTCATCAGCCGGGACGAGTACCCACTCTGCCATCGCGCCGCCCTCTGGCTCAAGCCCAACCCCGGGATGATGGCGACGCTGCTCAACGCCATTGCTCGCCAGATCGTCATGCTTGGCCTGGCGGCTGAGAGCCTGGACGGTTCAACCGCGAGCAAGCGTTGGCAGGAGAGCCTCGCCAGCGTGTCATCGGTCTCCGAGCTGACTGGTGTCTCGGAGTCCGATATCCGGTGGGCGGCGATCATCTACGCCACCGGGGGGCTCGGCGCCGACGCGGCAAGGCCGGAGGGTGGCTACCCGGCGTCACTCATCTACCAGACCGCCGCGCATCTGCCGTCGCCTACCGGTGCCGACGCCGACGGCGATCCCGCCGAGATCGCGGCCGCCTGCAACAACCTGGCCATTATTTCCGGCAACCTCGGCCGTCCGGGCGGTGGCGTCGCCTCATTGCGCGGTCCTGCCAACGCCCAGGGCGCGGTCGATATGGGTGCCCATCCGGACTACTTTCCTGGCGGTGGTGGTGTCGAGGACCGCGAGGCGCGGTTACAAATGGAAGCGGCCTGGCTGCCGCGGTGGGCAGCCCGAGCGACCACCAACAATGGCTTCGTGCCCGTTCGGAGCTTGCCGGCCGGCCGAGGTATCGCGTACAACCGGCTCATCGACGCGATCGACCGCGGTCAGATCAAAGCGATGCTCATCCAGAACACAATTGGCGGTCGCCGGACCGATGTCTACCCGGACCTGCTGGCGGTGTTGCCTAAGCTCGACTTCCTGGTGGTCACCGATTACTACGCGAACACTCCGTTGGCGGAACAAGCGCAGGCAATCCTGCCGATGGCGATGTCGATGGAGAAGGACGGCACCTTTACCAGCTTCGACCGGACGGTCCAACGGTTGCGTACCGCCGTGCCGCCGATGGGCGAGGCGCGGAACGGCATCGAGATCCTGGGCCGGCTCGCCCGGCGCTTGGGATACGACCTCGACCACGGCCACCCGGCCCAGGTAATGACGGAGATCTCCCGGCTGGTGCCTGGCTATCGCGGCATCGGCTACGCCCGCCTCGAACGGAACGGGATGACGGTGCCGAGTCTCGGCGTTGACGACGGGGCGCCTATTCTGACCGCTGCCGGCAACGGGCCGTACCGGCTCTCTCCGGCCCTGGTTCCGGTTGGGGCAGGTCCGGCCGCCGCGCCCGCCGCTACCATTCACCCGGAGCAAGGAACAGCGGATGTTTGATGAAGTCAAGGGGTTCGCCGTCACGATGAAGCGGCTCTTCCGGCCGAACGTAACGATCAACTATCCGGAAGAGAGGCGGCTGATGGCGCCCCGGTTCCGAGGTTTGCCCGCGCTTCGCACCGATCCCGAGACCGGGGAAGCGCTCTGCGTGGCCTGCGGCCTCTGTGCCCGGATCTGTCCGACTTCATGCCTGGAGATGCATGTCATCCCCTCCGAGGAGGGTGATCGTGAACTGGGCGAGTTCATCCTCCGGGCCGGCCGGTGCATGTTCTGCGGCCTCTGTTCGCAGGTCTGTCCGGTCGACGCGATCACGATGAGCGGCGAGTACGAGCTATCGGTCATGGACCGTGATGGGATGATTTACACCAAGATCGAATTGGCCGCGATCGGCGCCCAGCTCCCCAACTGGTGGGAGTCGGGCTCCGGCGAGTTTGACGGCGTCCCGGACGCCTGGGCCGGCACCAAATCCGGCAAGAACCTCCTCCACATTCCTTAAGCTCACCAATCGCGGACGACAGTCGCCGAGTCACGCCGGGGCCCGAGCGTCGGGCCCCTATCGTATGATGGCTGTCATCGGCA
>JACCYK010000074.1 GCA_013696525.1 Chloroflexia bacterium | reverse complement strand
GTCCAGCGCGGCGCTGTTGATGCACCAGCGTTCGCCGCCGGCCTCGCGAGGGCCGTCCGGGAAAAGGTGGCCGAGGTGCGACTGGCACTTGGCGCAGCGGACTTCGGTGCGGCGCATCCCGTGCGAGTTATCCTCCAGCAACTCGACCGCATCCGGCGAGACCGCGGTCGTGAAGCTCGGCCAGCCGCTACCCGAGTGGAATTTGACGCCGCTATCAAACAGGGCATTGCCGCAGGCGGCGCAGCGGTAGGTGCCGTCATCCTCCGTGTCGACGTACTTGCCGGAGAAGGCTCGTTCGGTTCCAGCTTGCCGGAGGACCTCGTACTGGTCCGGCGACAGCCGTTTCCGCCACTCGGCATCGGTCGTCGGGAGGTCGGTCTTCGTCGTCGATACCATCGCTCTGACTCCTTCCAGCGGCGAGTTGCCGCCGCTGAACTAGGTGTACCAGCCCTGGCCCGCGGCTGCAACAATGACCCACTCAAACTTGAGCTTGATAGCCGGGATCGAGCGTAGTATCGTTCGCGCGAGCATCGTGCGCTACGTACTGGGTCCGTCTATGCAAGCCGTGATCCCCAAGATTCGGGGCGTCTGCTACAACCACGACGCCAGTTTTATTTACGCCGCTCTCGCTATCCTGACCATTGCGCAACAGGACAGCGAGAGCGAGCGCGGCAACGTCAACCCCGAACAGGCATCATTGCCCGTTCATTGAGTGTTGCTAAACCACGCTCTCCTCAAACGTTTGAGGGGATATCCCCGTGATCGAGAAACCAGTATCGCCGCCAGGCCGCGTCTCTCGCGGCGTTGCCGTCGTGGCCCGGCTTCGCGGTCTGCCCGCCGGGTGGCTCCTTGTGGAGCAACCCGAGCTTTCTTCGCATCTGGCTCGCCAACGCGATAGACGACTTCGGCACCCACATTTCCGGTTTGGCCATCCCATTGACCGCGGCAATCAGCCTGGGCGCGGGGCCGTTCGAAATGGGGCTGCTCGCGGCGGCACAACGCCTTCCGTATTTCGCGCTCGGCCTCTTTGCCGGTGTCCTGGTCGACCGCCGGCCGCGCCAGCCATTGATGGTGCTGGTCAACTGGCTGCGGGCCGGTTTGCTGGCCTTGATTCCGATTGCCGCGCTCCAGGGCGGGCTGAGCATCGAGCTGCTGTACCTGGTGGCGGTGCTGGCCGGCGCCGGCGGCGTCGTCTTCGACACCGCCTATGTTGCCTGGTTGCCGGATTTGGTCGAACGTGACGAGTTGCACGACGCGAATGGCAAGATGGAAGCAACCTATGCCTCGGCCCAGGCCGCGGGGCCGGGGATCGCTGGGCTTCTGGTCGGACTTGTCAGCGCGCCATTCGCGATCGCGGTCGATACCGCCACGTTCGCGCTGTCGGCCCTCCTGATCCGAACGATTCGGCCATCACGCCCGGAGGAGTTTCAGCGGTCGAGCGATGGCATGCGATCAGTAGGCGTCTGGCCGCGGCTTCGCGGCGTGTTTCGTGAGATCCAGGTGGGGCTTCAGGTCGTCTGGCGAGACCCGTACATTCGGGCGCTGACCAGTTGCTCCGGGTTGGTCAGCCTGTTCGGTTTCGCCTTCCTGGCCGTCTACATCCTGTTCATGACCGGCGTCCTCGGTCTGAGCCCGACCGCTATCGGACTGATCCTCGGCGCGGGGGGCGTTGGCGCGGTGATTGGTTCGACGTTCGCGGTGCCGATCAGTCGCCGGCTCGGTTTCGGACCGGCGATGATCTGGGCGCAGATCATCTTCGCGATCACGGGGATCACGGTCCCGATCGCGGTCTTCGTGCCGACGATGGCGGTGCCGATGCTCGCCCTCTCCGAGTTTGCCCAATATGGCGCGCTCGCGGTCTACAACATCGGTCAGCTTAGTCTCCGCCAGGTCAGGACCGCGACCGACATGCAGGGGCGCGTGACGGCCAGCTCGCGCACCGTGACCAGCGGCGCGGCGCTGGCGGGCAGCCTGCTTGGCGGTCTCTTGGGCGATTGGATCGGGCTCGGTGAGACCCTAGTGGTGGGCGTGGCGGGCATGGCGGTCGCCTGCATCCTGGTCATCGCCTCGCCGTTGCGATCATTGCGTGACTTGCCCGAAGTATGAGCTGTCGCCCCGCGGTGTGTCGCCAAGCTGGGAGGTTAATGCGGCTCTCAGGTGGGTTGTCCAGCGCGATCGCCATGCTGGCGTCGCGGGGGTGCCCCCTTGGCCACTAAGTAGGTAGCCAATCGAATTTGGCGGACGCGAAGCCGCAGCGACAGAGGCGGTCGGTCGGCGTCATCGCCGCCAACCAGGTGAGCGCACGCTGGGTCAACTCAGCA
>JACCYK010000030.1 GCA_013696525.1 Chloroflexia bacterium | reverse complement strand
GGGCGGCGCGGTCTGCTTGGCTTCCGCCAGGTGGCCCCAGGCGCTCATCGCGCTCCAGGCGGCGGTGGTGCCGCCGACGGCGGCGACCGCTTGGATGAAGCGGCGCCGGGTGATGGGGCCGCGGCGGCCAGGAGCGGTTCCGGGCGGGACAGTGGACATTGGGTACCTCTCCTTACACCTGCCGGCGCACTCCATCCAATTGCCTGCCCTGGCGTGGCAGGTTTGATGCCACGACTGATGGGGGGGAGGAGGTGGGGCGAGGGGCGCGACTCGCGGTGACCGGAGGTCAGGCGCGCGAATTGGCGGCACGAATAGGCGAACCGCGTTACACTACGCCGCGACGCCATATGATTCGCGTGCGTACCAAAAAAGGCGCCGCGATCGGAGAGCCGGTGGCAGGGCCGAAAAACGGCGTGGGGCGCGGCCAAACGTTGCCGCCGGACAACGGTATGTGCTTTGCTTAACAGGTAGGGCGTCGCGCTGGGCGACGCTTATGGCGGAGACATTCCTCGTGCCGTGAGACGCCGAGCCGTCTCGACCGTGGCTGGCGGGCGGGAAATGATCGCCTGATACGGAGGAACAAGGTGCCTGGCAGGAATACTTCGCGACCACGGGCGGATGGGCCCGAGCGGTCGCTCTTTGTCGTTGAATATGCCCTGGGGCATCGGACGCACGCCCGCTTCCTGGAACAGCACCTGGGTGACGACTCGCGGTTCGATGCCACGGTCGTGCGGTTGCCCCGTCCCGGCCGGATGGCGGATTTACTGGCTCGCTTGCAAATACCGGCCCTGCACAAGGTTGGCCTCGACGGCTGGGTCTGGTGGCTGATGCAGTACAAACGGCAGCAGCTGCGACGCCGCTGGCGGGAGGGGGGCCACAAGCCGGAGTCGCTCGATCTGATGTATATCCACACGCAGACGGCGGCGGCGGCGCTGCTGGATTTGCCGGCGTCGGTGCCGGCGGTGGTGTCGATCGACCTGACCTGGCGGTTGGCCTTTCGCGAGTCCCGGTATGTCAAGCAGTCGCCCTTCTTCTATCCGGTGTACCGGTTGGAGAAGCAGATTTACGAGCGAGCCGACCTGGTCGTCTCCTTCTCGGATTGGGCGGCGCAGTCGGTGATCGAGGATTACAAGATCCCGGCCTCAAAGGTGCAGGTGGTGCGCAATGGCGTCACGCTGCCGCCGGCACTGAATGATGGCGCGGTCGGTGGGCGGTTCGGCGCCAATGGCGCCGGGGGGGCGACCGGGGCTGAGCCGCAACTGAACATCGGGTTTATTGGTAACCAGTTCCAACGTAAGGGTGGCGACCTCCTGTTGCGGTTGCATCAGGACCGGTTTGCCGACCGGGCGCACCTGACTATTGTCACCAATGACCCGCCAAAGCCGGACAAGTATGGCGAGCTGCTCAACGTCGACGTGCTCTCGGAGGTGCCGTGGGACGAGCTGATGAGTTCCGTGTTGCCCAACTTCGACTTGTTCGTCTTCCCGTCGCGGTTCGACTATTCGCCCTACGCGGTTATCGAGGCGATGACCGCCGGCGTGCCGGTGATCGCGACGAAGGTCGGCTCGGTGCCGGAAATGATCGAAGATGGGTACAATGGGTTCCTGGTGGATGCCGGCTCGCGGGCGCAATTGGCGGATCGGCTGGAATGGGCGATCGCCAACCGGGAGCGGCTGCCGGAGATGGGTGAGCGGGGTCGTCAGCGAGCGGCGGCGGCCTACGCGGCGGAGAAGAACTACCCGTACCTGATCGATCTTCTCTACGGCGTGGCGCGGGCGCCGCGGCTGTTGCCGCGAACCGGGCCGGTTTCGCATCCGCTGCCGGCGGCCGGCCTCACCACCGCGCCGGCCAGGGCGCTGGCCGGCCAGGAACGAGCCGGGCGCTAAGGACGCCGCCGGGTGGATTTGGCCCGGAATTGATTGATTTTCGGCAGGGCACACCCCCAATCGGGGGTGTGCTCTTGTGTTGTATCCGCGTTGTGGGGCGCGAACCGGGTTGCCGTAGAGACGCCGTGGTTGGGGTG
>JACCYK010000012.1 GCA_013696525.1 Chloroflexia bacterium | reverse complement strand
GGCGTTCCTGGCAGGCTGATGGAGGTGGCGGTGGTGGCGATCGCACGCTCGCCGCCGTGATAACCTCCCTCATCGCGTGTCACAAATCCCTGAGACTGCCGTCATACTCCCGCGGCCGCGACGCCAGCCTGGCTGATCGCGGCCGCGGCTAGCGCCTGGGAACCGGATGCTCGGGCGCATCGCGTCGGGTGACGAAGGGACGTGAAATGATGAAACTCGGGTGGAGACGGTGGTGGCCGGCGCTGACGATCGCACTGCTGATCCTGACCGCCACGATGCCAGCCGCGATGGGCTCGACACCAAGCCCGCAAACGCCGCAAACGTCGGACGAGGATGTGGTGGTGACGGATGCCGGGCCGGTACGGGGCACGGTGGCGGCGGACTACCGGCTGTTCCAGGGGATCCCCTATGCCGCGCCGCCGGTCGGTGAGCTACGGTGGCGGTCACCGCGACCGGTTAGTCCGTGGACCGAGCCGCGCGACGCCACCGCGCCGGGCAGCCGCTGCCCGCAGGTCGGCGACGAGTACAACGGGCCGCGGAGCGAGGACGAGGATTGCCTCTTCCTCGATGTGACCACGCCCCGCCCGGCTGATCCAGCGAGCCCGAAGCCGGTGATGGTCTGGATCCATGGCGGCGGCCTCGTCGGCGGCGCCGGTAGCGACCATGACGGCCGGCGGCTGGCGGTCGCGGGCGATGTCGTCGTCGTGACCGTGAACTACCGGCTCGGCATCCTCGGCTTCTTTGCCCATCCGGAGCTGACGAACGGCGGGTATGGGCTGGAGGACCAGCAGGCCGCCCTGCGCTGGGTGCGGGACAACATCACGGCCTTTGGCGGCGATCCGGGCAACGTCACGCTGTTTGGCGAGTCGGGCGGCGCCGTCAGCGTCTGTGCCCACCTCACCTCGCCCACGGCGGCGGAGCTGTTCCACCGGGCCATCATCCAGAGCGGGGGCTGCATCGGCGACGCGCCGGCCAACACCTTCTTCCCCGGCGTGCCCGAGTTCGCGACCTGGCCGACGATCGAAGAGATCGAGGGGATTGGCGCCGCGGTGGCGGCCGGGGCCGGCTGCGGCGATCCCGCCACCGCGGTCGCGTGCTTGCGCGCCCTGCCGGCGGCCGATCTCTTGGTGGGGACTGCCATCTTCACCCGGCCCGGCTCCGGCACCCCGCTCCTGCCGGAAAGCCCAGAGCTCGCGTTGAATGAAGGCCGGTTCCACCAGGTGCCGGTCCTGGCCGGCCACACGCGGGATGAAGGCACGATGTGGGCCGCCTTCCACCCTCAACCCATCACCGCCGCCTATTACCAGGAGCAGCTCGCGATCGCCTTCGGGGACGATGCCGGGCGGATCGCCGCCGAGTACCCGGTCGCGGATTACGACACCCCCGGCCTGGCCTGGGCCGCCGTCGTCACCGACCGCGTCTGGGCCTGCCCGACGCTGGCGGGGCATCGCCTATTTGCCGCCGATGTCCCAACCTTCGTCTACCGCTTCGATGACCGCAACGCCCCCCGCATCTTCCCGGAGACGCCGGAGATCCCGCTGGGCGCGTACCATGCCTCGGAGCTGCTCTACCTGTTTGCCACTGTCGGTCTTGGCGCTCCCGAGCCGCTGACCGCCGGCCAGCGCGAGTTGTCGACCCAAATGATTCAGTACTGGGCGAACTTCGCCCGGTCCGGCGACCCGAACGGGCCGGGCTTACCAGCCTGGGAGCCATTCACGAACGACGATCCGGTGCCGATTGTGCAGGGATTGGCACCGGGCGCGGCTGGTATTGACGCGATTGATGCGATCGCCGAGCATCGATGTGATTTCTGGGCGGAGCTTGCGACTGGCGACTAACGCGAACCACTATCTATCATATTGGGGGTAGGCTGGCGGGCGCGAGACGAGTGCTCGTGAGCCTTCCCGTGGCCCTCGCCGCGGAGAAGCCATGTGCGCCGAACCGCACCACCGGATTCGACGTCACGACCGAGGCGCGCGCCTTGGCGCTCGATGCCGCCGATCCGCTGGCGCGATAC
>JACCYK010000009.1 GCA_013696525.1 Chloroflexia bacterium | reverse complement strand
CCCGGCGGAGGCGGAAAAGGTGATGATCGAGGTCGCGTAGTGGGGCGCCGGCCATGGGACGGCGCGACAAGAAGGGGTACCGGCGATGACGACGCGACGGAATCTGATGAAAGCCACCCTCGGCGGCGGGGCGTTGGCGTTGGGCGCGACCGCGCTCGGCCCCGCGCGGCGGGCCGCCGGCCAGGAGCCGATCGAGATCCGGGTCCACAGCAACGTCGGCGTGGACGGCGACGTGGTCCGGCAGCGGTCGGCGGAGATGACCGCGGAGAATCCGGCGGTCGTCGTCGTCCCCGAACTCTTTGTCCAGGCCGAGTATTTCCAGAAGTTCCAAGTCCTGATTGCCGGCGGCCAGCTCGGCGACGTCATGTTCTCGAGCACCTTCACCGGCACCTACCCGCTGTGGGCGGCGCGGAACGTCTACACCCCGCTCGATGACTTCCTGGCGGCGGAGGACTTCGACCCCAGCCCTTATTTCCCGGCGGCGTGGGTAGGCCAGACCGTCAACGGCCAGATTTACGGCATCACCTACAAGGCCCACCCCAGTTCCGCCCTCCTCTACTACAACCGGACCATGTTCGACGCCGCCGGGCTGCCGGAGCCGACCGACGAGATGACGCTTGACGAGTTCGTCGAGGCGGCGGAGGCGCTCACGGCGGGGGATGTCTTCGGCTACTACGCGCAGCCGAGCCACTTCCAGCACTATCCAACGGCGGCCCAGCAGTTTGGCCGGCAGCTCTTCTCGGCAGACGGGATGACGGCCCACTTCAACAGCGAGGAATCAATCGCCGCCTTGCGGTTTGATTATGACAACATCCATGTCCGGGGCATCCACCCGCCGCGGGAGCTGGCGCCGGAGAATCCGCGCGACCTGTTCGTCAACGGCCGGGTGGCGATGTACAAGTCCGGTACCTGGGACATCTCCCTGGGCAAGCAGATCGTGGACGCTTTCGAGTGGGGAATGGTTCAGTTCCCGGTTGGACCGGGGGGAGACCGGGCGGCGGTGTTCACCCAGGATTGCATGGGGGTGACGGAAGCTTCTCCCCACAAGGCCGAGGCGTGGGAAGTGGTCAAGGGGCTGACGAACCAGCGAACGGGCATCCTGCTTGGGCTGGGCGGTGAGCCGGACACCGGCAACTCGGGCACCGCCGGTGGCCGGATTGATGTCTACGAGAGCAAAGAGCTGCAGACCAACCCGGACTACACGCCGGAGGTCAACGAGGCTCGCTACCGGGCGCTACAGGCGGCGGTCCCCCTCAACCTGGCGCACAATTACCGGATGACCGAGATCCAGACCGTGGTCACCGCCGCGATGGACGAGCTATGGGCCGGCACGGCGCCGGAGCAGGCCTGGGCGGACGAGGTCAACTCCCGAATCCAAGACATCCTGGCCGAACCGATCTAGCCCCGCCGGGAAGCTCCCAAACCGGGAAAGGACGTCGTGGGCGCAACAGAGGCGGCGCGGGATTGGCATCCCATGCCGCCGCGATCGGGCCGAAAGGCAACCTAGGCGGAGCATGGCAAAGAGTATTGGCGCCACCCACGCGGTCCCGCGGAAGGGAATCAGGCTTTGGTCTCGCCGCGGGGTGGCGCGGTCCGAGGCGCTCTGGGGATGGATTTGGATCTCGCCCTGGGTGGTGGGATTCCTCATCTTCCTCGTCGGGCCGATGATCGCGTCCTTTTACTTCAGCCTGACGGACTACGATCTGATCAGCCCGCCGCGGTTCGTCGGCCTCGAGAACTACATCACGGCCCTGTCCGGGGAGGATGAGCTGTTCTGGCCGTCGCTCGGGCGGACCATGCTCTTCGTCGCGATAACGGTGCCGCTGGGGGTGGCTGGGTCGCTCGGCATGGCGCTGCTCCTCAACCAGGCGTTCCGCGGGATCGCCCTGTTCCGGACCATCTTCTACTTGCCGAGCCTGGTGCCGCCGGTGGCGGCGGCGCTGATCTGGGCCTGGATGCTGCAACCGAGCTTCGGCATCGTTAACTACTTCCTGCAAACGATCGGGCTGCCCGGGCCGCCCTGGATGACCTCGCCCCAATGGGCGTTGCCGTCGGTCATCGTGGTCGCCCTCTGGAGCAGCCTCGGCGGCGCCCGCATGCTGATCTTCCTGGCGGCGCTGCAGGACGTGCCGCAAGAGCTGACCGAGGCGGCCAAGATCGACGGCGCCAACGCCCTCCAGCGCTTCTTGAACGTCACCGTGCCGATGATCTCACCGGTGATCTTCTTCAACTTCGTCCTCGGCGTGATCGGCAGCTTCAGCGTCTTCACGGTGGCCTATATCGCCACCGACGGCGGCCCCGCATATGCCACCTGGTTCTACGTCCTGCACCTGTTCCACAACGCCTTCAGCTTCTTGCGGATGGGGTACGCCTCGGCCCTGGCCTGGATCCTGTTCGCCCTGCTCCTGGCATTTACGTTCACCCAGTTCCGCTTGGCGAAGTCCTGGGTCCATTACGGCGGGGAGACGCGGGCCGATGCCTAGCGAGACAACGGCGGCGCCAGCCCGCGACGAGCCCGGCCGCCGGTGGCCGCCGCCCGGTTTCCCGGCCCGCGTGGTCACGGTCGTGTTGCTCGTGGCGCTGGCGGCGGTGTCGATGCTGCCGTTCGCCTGGCAGCTCGGCAGCTCGCTCAAGGACCTGACCGAGATCATCGCCTACCCGCCGCGCTTCCTGCCCAGCCAGTGGCGCTGGGAGAACTACGCCGAGGTCTGGAATTCGGTCCCCTTCGCCCGGTTCACGCTCAACACCCTGATC
>JACCYK010000007.1 GCA_013696525.1 Chloroflexia bacterium | reverse complement strand
GTTCCTCCCGGATCGGTCTTGACGTGCTAGCCTTGACGTGATAATCGCCGGCGCTTCAACTGTTGCCATGAGCGCGTCTCCGAATTTGTTTCGGCCGGTGATGGCCGCAAGGCCGCAGGGAAAGGATTGAACGCTGAGCACATTTCCGACCACCACGGCCCGACCCGAAGCTGACTACCCGGCTGGCTCGCCGGACGCCAACGGCGATTCTCCGGTGAATCCAGCCGTGGATGCTACCGTGAACCTGGCGCCAACGCTGAATGGAACGGGACCGCACGTCGAATCAGAGGCCGCGACTGCCCTGGCGAGCGACGATTCCGCGTCCTCGGACAGCGGAGCCGAACCCGCGCCGCGACGGGTACGGGCCAACCCGGCCCGGCGCCGTCCACGATCGGGGGAGCCAGCCGACGCCAATGGCGTCGCTTCGCGCGACGACGAGATTTCCGGCACTGCCAGCGGCCTCCCCGACACCGATAGTGAGCTCGCGACGGTCGCGGGAGACGTGGCGTCGGACGAGACGGACGCGGCGGAGGGTCCGACGTCCGAGCGGAAAGAAAAGCGCCTCGCGCGGGTCCGGCAGCGGCAAGAGGCCAAGGCGCAGCGCCAGGAGCTAGCCAAGCGCCAAGTGGAATCGATGCCGGCGATCAGCTATGAGGATGGGCAGGCGGCGCATGTGGCGATGCTGCGGCATGTGAACTCGCTGACCGTCTCGCTGGCCGAAGCCCATCGCATCATCGGCCGGTTGAACATGGAGCGGTATCAGGCGCAACGCGAGCTGGCGATCGCCAAGAAGCTCCCAATGCCGCCGCCGCTGCCAGACCCGACCTGGACGAAATCAGCGACCGCCGGACCGCACTCAGTGCGTCAGCTGCAGCGGGAGAAGCCGGACCAACGAAAGCCGGCCCCGGATCCCGAGGATGTCGCGCGGATCAAAACAGCCGTCATGCGCCGGCGTATCCTCGTGCTGGGGAGCGTGGCTCTGATCGCGCTAGCGATCGTCACCTATCGGATGATGGCCTGGAATTGGTTCCCGGACATCTCAAACCGCGATGCGCTGACGCAAATGGCTGGGATCGGCGCCTTCATCCAAATCTTCTTCATCGGTTGGATGTTTTTCCGCTTCGCCCGGATCAGTGGCAAAGGTGCGCGTTGGCTCTTTCCCGATGTTGAGCAAGAGCACCGCAAGCAGGTCCGGAAGCAGCAGCGGAATTAGGCAGTGGGTCGGATCGCCGGCTCAATCACGCTCGTTCGTGTACCTCGTCGTTACGCGATTGACCCACCGGCGCGCATCCGGACTCATGCCCAGGAGCGTCACCACCGCGATCGCCGTGGTCAGGAGAGCGATGAACGGGGAAGCGGCGCCGACGTGGGCCGTCACTCGAGGTGACCCGCCGAGCCAGTCGACCACGATGAAGACCAGTTCGGCGCAAAGCCGGGCCGGTAGCACGAGCACCGTCGCCAGTGGCAACCAGATGAGGCCGGCCACGCTCGCCAAGACCGCCAACGGAAAGGCGAGCAAGATCAGTGGCGCGATCAGGAGGTTGGCCGGCAGCGTCGTCAACGACAATTCGCCGAAGACGTACCACAGCACCGGCAGGGTGGCGACTTGGGCCGCGATCGTCCCCCGCGCCACCGCCGCGGGCCCGACCAGCTGGCCGTCGTTTGCCAGGCCGGACAGCACCAACACGATGCCGAGCGACGCCGCGAACGAGAGCTGGAACGAGAGCGACCAGATCTGCGCCGGTTCGATCAGGATCATCACCATCGCCGCCAGCGCGATCAGCGTGACGAAATCAGGACGCCGTCCCACCCGCGTGGCGAGCATCGCGGCCGATGCCACCAGGGCGGCCCGAATGACGGGCGGCTCTCCCCCAACAAGCACCGCGTAACTCCAAATCCCGAGCAAGACCACCACCTGCCACACGAGAAGGCGACGCCAACCACCGGTGGTGCCGAGCGTGATCAGAATGGAGACGAGGAGCGCGACATTGGCGCCGCTGACCGCCGTGATATGCGTCGTCCCGGTGCGCAGGAATGCCGCTTGGCGGGCGTCGGTCAGCGCCTGATCGTCGCCCGTGACCAATCCGCTGAGCAGGGCGCCGCTGTCACCGAGGGCCGAATCTTGGAGGATGTCGCGGAGCCGGGTGCGAACGTCGGCTAGCCATCGTCGCCAGCCGGCGCCCCGCTCCTCAATCTCGAGGAACCGGGCAAAGACCGTTGCCCCGCAGCCCTGTTGCCGCGCGTATGATCGGATCGCGGTCGATTCGTCCGCCAGCGACTCTGGCTCCCCGGCGAAGACGATCAGGTCGCCCACGCCGGTGATCGGGAAGGGACGACTAAAAATACAGATCGTGCCGAACGCGGGTTGCCAGTTTTCGTCGATCTCGACCTCGGTTACGGCCAAGCGGAAGCTTTGACCGCGACCGCTCGTTGTTGGCAGGCTGATGATTTCCCCGCGGGCGCCCTCGGCGATGCCGGCCCAACTCGGTGCATCGACCGTGATTGGCGGCGAGCTTCGGACCGCGCCCACGGCGGCGGCGGCACCGACGAGGATCACGATCGTTAGTTCGTGGGCGCATCTCCGGCGCAGCCAGATCACGCCGCACAGCAGCCAGACGAGGATCGCCATTCGCCAGCCATAGGCGGCGGTCGCCAGGAATGCCCCGCTGAGCCAAACGCCAGTCATTCGCCGACCGTGACCAGGGCGCGAATCTCCTCCACCATGGCGGCGGAGATGCCGCTGACCCGGTCGAGCTCGTCAACCGCGCGAAATGGACCTTGCTCCGTTCGGAATGCAATGATCCGTTGCGCGATCGCGGGGCCGATCCCAGGCAAGGCGTCAAGGTCCGCCACGGAGGCGGTATTGAGGTTGATCGCTTGCGACTGTTCCGCGCCATCCGTCGCTTCGGCGGGCAACGACCCGGCGTTGGGTGCCGGCCGCGGCCGGCTCGGGATCAGCAATTGATCCTCGTCTCGAACTCGCCGGGCCTGGTTGATGCTGCCCAGATCAGCATCGGGCCGGGTGCCGCCGGCACGGGCGATCACGTCCACGACCCGCGCCCCGGCTCCCACCTCGTACGTGCCGGGGGTCGCCACCGCACCGGTGATCTGGACCACGATAACCCCGTCGAGCACCGGGTCGGCAATGATGATCGGCGGCGCTGACAGGTCATCGTAGACAATAAACAGCGCGCCCACGAAGACGACCGCCGCGATCGCGGCGCCGATGGCAATCGCAGCTCGGGTCATCGTTCCACCGCCAGGACGGAGTCGTAGGTCGTGAGTCGTAAGTCGTGAGTCGTAAGTCGTGAGTCGTAGGTCGTGAGTCGTGAGACGACTATCGACGGTCACGATCGATGCGTCAATGGATGCGCCCGTTCTCGCCCGGCCCCCGGACGCTCACGACTCACGACTTCGTGCTACGCTTGCCGCGATGAGGACGGGGATGCCTGAGCGGGCTTCGCCCGGTTTTTGCGTTGCCAGCGGCGTGGAACTGGCATCAGGCGAGGTGAGCAGCCGCGATGACACTACGCCATCTGATACCGGCGCTGCGTGAAGATCGCGGCATCGCGGCCTTGATCGACGCCGTGGCGCACAACCAGGAGGCGATCGCCGTTGCCGATTTGGCGGCGACCGCCCGGCCGCCGGTGGCGGCGACGCTCGTCGCCGCGGTTGATCGCCCGACCTTGGTCGTCACCGCGCGGGCGGATCGGGCTGAAGCGCTGGCCTCGGCCCTCCACGAGTATCTGCCGCTCAATCGCGAGCCGATCCTTTGGCCATCCCCCGAGGCATTGCCGTACGAGCAGTTGCCGTTCGACCTCGAGACCGCGACGACGCGGGTCGCCATTTTGGACCGGCTCCTGAACTGGCAGGGGACCGGAGGCTCGGCGCCGGTGGTCGTGTCGTCGGTTCATGGCCTGCTCCAACAGGTGGTTGGCCCGGCCGAGTTGCGAGCGCGGACGCGGACGATCAGCATCGGGGATCGGATCAACCTATCGGCGCTCGTGGAGTGGGCGATTGGTGTCGGCTATGATCCGGTGCCGGTGGTGCAGGATCCGGGGACCGTGGCCCGCCGTGGCGGCATCGTCGACCTCTTTCCGCCGGGGGTGGACTACCCCGTCCGGATCGACCTGTTCGGGGACGAGGTGGAAGGGATTCGCCGCTTCGCGATCGGGTCGCAGCGGACCATGGACCGGCTCACCAGCGTGACCCTGCTGCCTCCCACCGAGCTTTCGCTCTGGCGTTTGCAAGAGGCGGCGGCGGAGCTGGCGGACCTGGATATCAGCGGCCTGCGGCCCGAGGTTGCAACCGAGTGGCGGCGATTACTGGAGCAGATGGCGTCGGGGCGCACCCCGGCCTCGATCGACCTGTTCGCCCCGTACGTCCTGCGACAGCCCTCCACGGTGATTGACTATTTCACCCAAGACGACCTGATCGTGATGGATGAGCCGGGGGCAGTTGATCTCGCCGCTTCGCAGCTCGCCAGCCAGGCGGCGGAGCTGGAGGCCAACTTCGTCGCCAACGGCGAGTTGCCGCCGGGGCTCCGGCGCCCGTACGAGAGCTGGCAGGCGATTCGAGACCGGCTCGGTCGGAGGCGACGGTTGACCTTTGGCGTTTCGTATCCCGACCAAACCGTGGTTGCGCTCGAGAATGTGGTTGATCCACCGAACTTTGCCGGCCGATTGACGAACCTTATCGACGACGTGGGCGAGCGGCTCCAGGATGACTGGCGGGTTGTCATCGCCACCGATCAGGTCGACCGGCTGACCGAGATCTTCGAAGAGCACGGCATCTATCCGCGGCAGGAAAAGCGCCGGGAACGCGCTCAGGAACCCGTGCCGCTCGCGCCCGGCACCCTCGAAATCCGCGCCTCCGACCTCGATGGCGGCTGGATGGCGCGGGCGGCGCGGACCGTGGTGCTGTCCGATCTCGAGGTGTTCGGCTTTCGCAAGCTGACGCGGGGACGCGGCCGCAAGACCGCCGCCGAGGCCATCGCGTTCGCCGCCAGCCTGACCCCCGGCGAGTATGTCGTCCATGTCGATCACGGGGTCGGCCGCTTCGTCAGCTTGGTTCGGTTGGACGCCAGCGGGGTCGAGCGCGAATACATGCTGTTGGAGTACCAGCGCAGCGACAAGCTCTATGTCCCGGTCGATCAGAGCGATCGCGTCTCGCGGTATTCCGGGGGCGGGCTCGAACCGACCCTTACTCGACTGGGCTCGGGCGAGTGGGTCCAGGCCAAGCGACGGGCCCGGCGGGCGGTCCGCGAGCTGGCGTTTGAGCTGGTGCAGATCTACGCCGCGCGGGAAGTCGCGGTCGGCCACGCCTTTCCCCCCGATACGACGTGGGACCAGGAGCTGGCCGAGTCGTTCCCGTATGCCACGACACCCGACCAACAACGCGCCATTGACGAGGTTAAGGCCGACATGGAAGCGCCGGACCCGATGGACCGCTTGGTCTGTGGCGATGTCGGCTACGGGAAGACGGAAGTGGCGATCCGGGCTGCCTTCAAAGCGATCAACAACGGTCGGCAGGTTGCCATCCTGGTCCCGACCATGGTGCTGGCCCTCCAGCACTACACCACCTTCACGAACCGGCTGGCGCCCTTCCCGGTCCGAGTCGAGATGCTGTCCCGGCTGCGAACGAAGCAAGAGCAGCGCGCGGTCGTGGCGGGACTCGCCGACGGGCAGGTCGATATCGTGATCGGCACGCACCGCCTCGTCCAGAACGACATCAAGTTCAAGGACCTCGGGCTCGTGGTGATCGATGAGGAGCAGCGGTTCGGGGTACGGCACAAGGAATTCTTGAAGCGGCTGCGAACCGAGGTCGACGTGCTCACCATGAGCGCGACGCCGATTCCCCGCACCCTGCACATGGCGTTGGCCGGGATCCGCGACATCAGCCTCATCGAGACCGCGCCGCGGGCCCGGCTCCCGATCCGAACCTTCGTCACCGAATCGCGGGATCACCTGATTCGCGAAGTGGTGTTGCGTGAGCTCGATCGCGGCGGCCAAATCTACTTCGTACACAACCGGGTCCACGACATCAACCGGGTGGTCCACCGGCTGCGGGAGCTGGTGCCCGAGGGCCGGTTTGGCGTCGGCCATGGGCAGATGGACGAGCAGGTGCTGGAAGAGGTGATCCTGGGGTTCGTCCGCCACGATTACGACGTGCTGGTGTCGACGACGATCATCGAGTCCGGGATCGACATCCCCAACGTCAACACCATCGTCATTAACCACGCCGATACCTTGGGCCTGACCCAGCTCTACCAGCTCCGGGGCCGGGTCGGCCGCAGCGTCGCCCGCGCCTATGCCTACCTCCTCTACCGGCCCGGCAAAGCCCTCAGCGAGATCGCCCAAGAACGGTTAGAAGCGATCCAAGAGGCGACCGAGCTGGGGGCCGGGCTGCGAGTGGCGATGCGGGACATGGAGATCCGCGGCGCCGGCAATATTTTGGGCGCGGAGCAGAGCGGGCACATCGCCGAGATTGGCTACGAGCTGTACATCAGGTTGCTGGGTCAGGCGGTCGATGAGATTCGGAGCGGCAAGCCGATCGAGGAAGTTGGCCCGGTGACGCTCGATCTGCCGCTGTCGGCGCTGATTCCAGCCGACTACGTGGTCGATACCGAGCTGCGCTTGACGCTCTATCGCCGGGTGGCGGCGGTGGCGTCGATGCCGGAGCTGAGCACGATGCGGGCCGAGCTGGAAGACCGCTTTGGACCGATTCCGGAGCCGGTCGAGCATCTCCTGGCCCTGATCTCGCTCCGGCTGCGCGTTGCCGAGCTGGGGATCGAGTTGATCAT
>JACCYK010000006.1 GCA_013696525.1 Chloroflexia bacterium | reverse complement strand
GCCTATAGCCGAACGCTCGATTTCGCCCGCTTTCGGCAGATCGCGGATGAGGTCGGCGCCTACCTCTTCGCCGATATCGCGCATCCGGCCGGGCTCATTGCGGCTGGTCTTCACCCGAGCCCAATTGGTCAGGCGCACATCACGATGACGACGACGCACAAGACGCTGCGTGGGCCGCGGGGGGGCATGATCCTGTCGAGCGCGGACTTTGCCAAGGACATTGATCGCGCGGTCTTTCCCGGGTTTCAGGGCGGTCCGTTAATGCACGTTATCGCCGGCAAAGCGGTGGCCTTCGGCGAGGCTCTTGAACCAGGGTTTCGCGCTTATGCGCAACGGGTGATCGACAACGCGCGGGCGCTGGCCGCGGCGCTGATCGAGCGCGGGTTGCCGATCGTGTCGGGTGGCACCGATACCCATTTGATGCTCGTCGACGTTGGGGCGCTGGGACTGAGCGGTCGAAAAGCGGAACGCTTGTTGGACCAAGTCGGGATAACGTGCAACAAGAACACGATTCCCGGCGACACCCGGCCGCCGACCCAAGCCAGCGGCATCCGGCTGGGCACCCCGGCCATCACCACCCGTGGGTTTGGCCTCGATGACGTGCGACAAGTCGCAACGTGGATCGCGGAGATCTTGCGGGAGCCCGACGCGCTTCAACGGCACGAGGAGATCGCCGCGGAGGTCCGAGGGCTGACCGCGGGTTTCCCCCT
This sequence comes from Chloroflexia bacterium, assembly GCA_013696525.1. Classification (GTDB taxonomy): domain Bacteria; phylum Chloroflexota; class Chloroflexia; order Thermomicrobiales; family UBA6265; genus JACCYK01. The sequence goes on along the minus strand of JACCYK010000006.1, from coordinate 2,474 downwards.
ACCCGGCCTGGCCGCGGCCAAGTAGGCCAGCTTGATCGGTACCGGCGGCCGCGGCCTATTGCAGCAGCAACTCGAATCGGAGCCGGTCGCGATCGGCATCGGACAAGCGACGACCCACGAGTTGGACAAGCCAGAACAGAAGCCGCCGGGTCGCGTTGGCGAGCAGGGTGCCGGCGATCGCGCCGACCAAGCCGCCCACCGCGGTGCCGATCAGAAACGGCGCGAGCGGGACATGGGTGCTCGACGGCGTTGGTGCGGCCGACGGCGCCCCGGTCGCCAGCGGTGATTTCGGTGCTGCCACGCTACAGTCTCCAGCTTCAAAGCCGTCCGATCACTGCCGCCGGTATCGGCGTCAGGCGCGATCACTGAATCGAGAGGAGGGTCGGCGCTTCTGACCAAAGGTCTTCGAGCCGGTAGAACGTGCGTTGGTCCTCGTGAAAAATGTGAACGACGACATCGCCGTAGTCAAGCAAGATCCAGCCGCCCTCGGCGGTTCCTTCGCTTCGCTTTGGCCGGATGCCGGTCGTTGCCAACCGTTCCCCGACCTCGCGACTGATGGCGCGCAACTGGCGTTCGTTCTCGCCAGAGCAAATAACGAAGAAGTCGGCCAGCGGAGATACCGCGTGGACATCAAGCACCAGCGTATTGGCGGCCGGGGTCTCGCTGATCGCGTCGGCGATGGCCAGTGCCAATTCTCGTCCGGCTTCCAACGTTTCCGGTGCCACGCTGGGAAATATCTGATCCTGGATCTGAACCGTAGCGTCGATGGGTTGCTCCTTCGTCGCTCAGGCGACGTTGCCGACCAGCGCATCGTTTGAAGCTGGCTGTCGATATGGCCCGGCCTCGACGATGCTCCCGCGTCCTGGATCGAGCTGAAGACAACCATCCTGGGCGTATCCGGGTCTCCGGCTCGGGTGGGCCCGGCAGGACTCGAACCTGCGACCCTGGGGTTATGAGCCCCGTGCTCTACCGCTGAGCTACAGGCCCCTCGCTGCTTCACCTAGTTTAGCCTATCTCGGCGGATGTTCGCGGTCGCGATCGTTGCCAAACCCGCTCCGCGGTCGTCAAGGAGCGGATGGTAGACCTGGAGTCCGCTCGTTCGACCACGGCCGGGAAAGAGGTGAGCGGAGGTGGTGACGGCGGCGAGCCGGAGGCCCACGTCCTGCTATGGCCTGGAGTATGGCCGACTGCTTCGTTGGGAGGGAACGCTCCATGGGCACGATTCGGGCAGGTCTCATTTCCGGGGCGCTGGCGACGGCGCCAATGACGCTCGTCCTCGCGGTTAGCCGTTGGCTGGGCCTGTTTCGGACCGCGCCACCCGAGCAGATCGCCAAGAACGCCGCGGCGGAGGCGGGGCTCGAAGAGGTGACGGACGATCCTGAATTCGGCCCGATCTGGCTGGGGCTGCACGTCGTGTTCGGGGCCGGTAGCGGTCTCGGCTTCGGGTTGGTTCGACCGTTCTTGCCGCGGTCGCCGGTTGCCGGTGGAGCCGTGTACGGATTGATCGTCTGGGCTGTCAACTACGTGGGGTTGATGCCCGTCCTCGGCCTCTTCCCGTCACCCCGACAAGCCGGAATTCGGCGCACCGTTGTCATGATTGTCGCTCACATCGTGTACGGAACGGTGATGGGGGTCGTCTTTTCGGCGACGAGGAAGCGCGGCTAGCCGACGGGCAAGCCTGCCGTTGGAGGCCCGCATGTCTTCTCAATGCCGGCAACGAGAGCCGCTACCCATGGACGGCCTGGAGCGGGAGACCGGACTCGAACCGGCGACAGCCTGCTTGGAAGTTCTATCTTGCGTCCTATCGGCAACTCCCGTATACTTGTGGAAGGCACCGGAAAACCGCGTATATAAGCCAAGTATAGATCGATTCCATGAGATCCACTATCACCTAGCTTCGTCGATTTTCGGGACGCAATGGGAAGCACGGAAGCATTAGGGAAGCACGGGGGAAGCAACGATGTCGATTGCAAAGCGCATGGCAAAGGACGGCAAGACGGCACGCTGGCAGGTGTTGATTGACGCTGAGGACGCCAGCGGGGGCCGTAAGCGGCGGGTGATCGGCACCTTTCCGACGAAGAAAGCGGCGGAAAAGGCCGAACGCGACGCGCTGACCAAGCGGGACGCCGGCACGCTGCTCGACGCGGATTCGACCACGGTTGCCCACTTGCTCGACACCTGGCTTGCCGACAAGGCGGCGACGGTGACGAGCAACACGGTTGCCGACTACCGGCAAGTGATTGACAAGCACATCAAGCCGGCGATCGGGACCGACCCAATCCGCAAGCTGACCGCCGCCAAGCTGCAAGCCCAATACGCGACGTGGCGGGACGCCGGCTTATCCCCTCGGATGATTCGGGGGGCACACATGCGGCTCTCGCAGGCATTCGACCACGCGGTCCGGCTGAAGCTGATCCTGCATAACCCGGTCAAGGACACGACGCCGCCAAAGCTGCCACGAGCCGGCTTTGACC
>JACCYK010000664.1 GCA_013696525.1 Chloroflexia bacterium | reverse complement strand
GCCCAACGCCGCCATCCCGGCGGCGGTGCCGGCGCCGCCCCGCAGCAGCGCCCGGCGATCGGGGCGCCACCGTAGCTTCAGTCCGGTCTCGTGCATCTCGTGCTGCCGTCGATCCGTGGCGCCGCGTTCGTTCGTCATCGTCTGACTCCTCTCATCCCCTCGGGGCGGGCTGGCTTCGTTGCCGGATGTGGCTGCCTGTTGTTATCGCGTCTGGCGCACGGGGTAGCCATAGCGCGACTCGCGCTTTTTTGCACCGAACCGGGGAACGTGACGCCGCGCGAGGTCGCCAATCGACGCGATCGGAAGCGGGCTCGCGACGATTCCGAGTTAAAGCCACCGCGCCAGCCAGGCGCTGGCCCCGTCCCCGCCGAAGCGGTGATTGCCTGGGAGCGGGTCGAAGGCGACCCGCTCCACGTGGCCTAGCAAGGCATAGAGGCGCCGCACCCGCTCGTACTCGGCATGGGCGACCTCACGGGTGTAGTGGGGATCGTCGGCGCCCTGTTCGATCAGCAACGGCCGGGGCGCGATCAGGGCGACGATATCGGCCAGGTCGGCCCATTGCAGGAGGTTTGGCACGTATTGACAGGGGCATTCCGGGGCATCGATAAGGGCGTCCTTGAAGCTGCCGAAGGCACCGCTGATCACGGCGACCCGGACCCGGTCATCCAGCGCCGCCGTGTACATCGTGTGGGTGCCGCCCCACGACAGCCCGATACACCCGATCCGAGCCGGATCGACGTGAGGGACGGTGTGCAGGTAGTCGATGGCCCGCATCGCGTCCCAGACCCGTAGGCCCACCAGCACTTTGCCCAGCAAGAGACCGGCCGTCATCGCCCAGGCGCAGGTCATCCCATCGGCCGCCAGCTCGCCGAAGCCGCGGGCATCGGGCGCCAGCACCACATACCCTTGCCCGGCCAGGCGGTGGCCGTAATCGTGGTTGAGGGCGCGAATCCGTTGCTGCCGCTCTTTGGGCGACGAGGCAATGCCCGCCACGTCGTCCTTGCCCCGGCCGTGACCGTGCAGGCAGAGCATCGCCGGCAGGCGCTCGCCCGGCGCCGTATCCCTAGGCGTGAACAGGTAGGCCGGGATCGTCATCCCCGGCTCACTGTCGAAGGTGATCTTCTGGCGGACATAGCGATCGGTCTCCACCCGGTCGAGCACGGTGGGACGCGGCGGGCACCGCTCGTCCGGGAAGGCCCCCAGGAGATCGGTCAGCCGGGCTCGGAGCGCCGCCCGCCAGTGCCGCCACTCGTCAACCGTGGATGCCCGGCAGGTCAGGGTAGGTTGCCGCTCCTCCCACGCCCGATCGTAGTATGCCTTGAGCGAGAATGCGCCCGGTCCGTCCGTCACCCGTCTCCTCCCCAGGTGGCTACGCCGGGAACCGCGGCAGGACGGCCCGGTTCGCCGCGATCAGCTTATCAACCAGGCCCGGTACCGAGCGAGCACCGCCGGTGAGCGGGTCGCCGAGGAAGGCTTGGATCGACAGCGCCCGGTCGCCACCGAGCGCCGCCTCCACGATCAGCTCCTGGTTCGCGACGTGGTTCTGGACGGTCGCCAGCAAACCGGGCGGCAAGGCGCCGGCGGTGAGCGGCTGGATCCCGCCCGCCATGACGACGGCGCGGGTCTCGACCACGGCCCCCCGCGGCAGGTTGTCGATCTGGCCGCGGTTGGGCAAGTTGGCGACGATCGTGTGCGGCCGGCCGGTGGCGAGGGCCACAATCACATCGGCGACCTCTTCGTCCGAGCGGCCGGTTGGCAACGGGGCCGACCTGTCCAGCCAGGCCCGGACCTTGGCTCGCGCCGCCTCCGCCATCTGTTGCCGGTGCGCGACGTGGGTCGGCAACACCCATGGTCCCGCCGTGCCCTCCTTGTCCGATTGGAGAAAGAAGGGAAAGAACTCGGCGACATGGCGATCGCCCGCCGCCGGCAGGTAGCCGTAGCGATCGAGCAGCGCCAGCTTGACGCGCCAGTGATCGACGAACGGCGCCAGGTGCGCCTCGGCCGGGGAGCGGACCGGGATGGCCCCACCGCCGGCCAGATGCTGCCGGAGCAGGTCCATCCCATCCTGGCCGCGCACCGACGCCGCCAAGAGCCAGGTCAAATGGTTGGTCCCGGCCACCTCCAAGCCAACCTCGTCCGGGGTGGCGGCGAAGAGGTGGCAGAAGACGCGGCGAATGCCGAACAGCTCATGGCAGAGGCCGACCGTCTTGATCGCCGAGGTTTTGGTCACAGCCCGCGTCATCGCCGCCATCGGGTTCGAGAGATTGATCAGCCAGGCGTCCGGGCACACCTCCGTCATCGTTCGCGCCAGCGCCGCCATTACCGGCACGTTGCGCAAGGCGCGGCTGAGCCCGCCCGGCCCCACGGTGTCGCCCACGGTCTGCACGATGCCGTGACGAAGGGGGATTTCCAGATCGTGCCGCATCGCTGCCAGGCCGCCGGTGGTGATCGTGACCACGACGAAATCGGCGTCGCGCAGCGCCTCGCGCGGATCGGGGTTGGTCTCCACCCGCAACCCGGACCCCGCCGCCGCCAGCAGCCGCTCCCCCAGCCGGCGCATGTCCTCGGCCGCGCCGGGGTCGAGGTCGTGGAGGACAATGGTGCCGGCCAGCCCCTGGGTCGCCGCCAGGTCTTGCAGCAGGACCGGGCCCCAATGGTAGCTGCCGCCGCCAACCACGCAAATCCGCACTGGCACCGTCACGCTCCGCTCCCGGCCGCTCCACCCACTCGGGCCACGCCTGGCGCCGCGCTCCGCGGCGGATGGCGACGGGCATCGCCGCTCGCTACAATGCCGGGATGGGCACCCACGTCGACTACACCGCCGCCGATACCTGGCAACGGGTGGCGGCGGTGCTGGAAACCACCGACATTCGCCCGGCGGCCCGCTGTGGCAATGTCCGCTGCGAGCCGGGGTGGGATTGGCGGGTCGATCTCACCGATCACGACCTGTGGCTGGCCGTCGCCGGCCACGGCCGGTTCGAGCTCGAGGGCGAGGCGATCCCGATCCAACCGGGGACCCTCTTCTGGCTGCGGCCCGGCTTCGAAGGGATGGCGACCCAGGACCCGGCCTCGCCGCTGACCGTGATCTACGCTCACTTCGACTTCTTCGACCGCGCGGCGGCGCGGCCGGTAGCGATCGCCCCCGAGCTGCTGCCGGCGCCCCACGTCCCCTTGCGCGATCCCGGCCGGCTCGAGATGTTGCTGGCCCGGATTGTCCGCCTGATCCAGATGCCGGTCCCCCTGGGCGCGGTCGAAGCACGGTTGCTGCTGCAACAGGCGTTGCTGGAAGTCTACCGGCAGGATGCGCTCAATCATGGCGTGACCACCGTCCAACCCGACCTCCGGATCGCCGCCGTGCTGACGCATCTGCACCGGCACCCCGCCCACCGGCTCTCGCTGGCGGAGGCCGCCGCCCTGGCCAGCCTCTCGCCCGACCATTTCAGCCGCCTCTTCCGGGCCCACACCGGCACCTCCTTCCGGCAGTACGCGGTCCACGCCCGCCTAACCCGGGCCCGGCACCTATTGGAGGAGACGACGCTGACCGTGGGCGAGGTGGCCGAGGCCCTCGGCTATCCTGATGTCTTCCTGTTCAGCCGGCAGTTCAAAGCGGGCTTCGGGGTGGCGCCGTCACGGATCCGCGATCGTCACCCCGATCTGGCCACTACAGGACCGCTTCCGATAGCGACCGCGCGGGTTGGCTGCCAAGCTCGGGAATAAATCCCCGAGCTTGGCGGCCAACCACCGCGAGCGAGCGCCGCAACCGCCTCAAGATGCAGGTTAGCAGGTCTTCCCCTTGCCGTCGGCGCCAAAGACGCGCAAGCGCTCGTCGTCGCTCACCCGGCCGACGCTGACCGGCTTGTAGTGGAATTGGAGGGCGCGGCGGCGGCGGGGCGAGCGGCTGGGCGGCGTCCCATGGTGGAGCAGGCCATGAAAAAAGAGGAGACCGCCCGGCGCCAGCGGCACCGCGACCACCTTTGCCACGTCGATATCGGTATCGCAAAGCTGCCAGTCTCGCCGCTGAAAGTGGGGCACCGGCCCGGCCCGGTGGGTGCCGGGGAGGATGTGCATGCAGCCGTTCGCCGGCACCGCCTCATCCAGCGCGATCCAGACCCCGATGATCGTCGCCTCCGGATGCACCGTGAAGAACGCGTTGTCCTGGTGCCAGGGCTTTTCGCGGCCGATCAGGGGCGGTTTGAGCAGGGCCTGATCCTGGAACAGCGCCGGTTGCTCGCCCATCATCCGGGCCAGGGTCGCGATCAGCCGCGGATGATCGGAGAGGGCGCTGAGCCGGTGGTCGTGCTCAACGAAGCTCATCAACTTGCGGACCGCGTCCTGCTTTTCCTCCCGCGCCATCGCCGGCAGCTTGGCGACCGCTTTGGCCTCGAACTGGATGCCGGTGAAGGCCGGATCGGCGCCGTCGATGAGATCGAGCAGGCCCTCCAGCGCGGATTGCACCTCGGCCGGACTAAAGGCGTCGTCGACCACGAGAAACCCCCGCTCGTGGAATTGCGCGATATGCTCGTCCGTGATCGCGTCGAAGCCGGCAATGCCCCTGGCCACCGCATCGGTGCGGTACAAATCGATCGTGGGATCGTCGATCCCGTCATCGACCCAGATCTCGGTCGTGGTCCGCGCCGCCTGTCCCATGGTCCTCTCTCCCCGGTGTGCCCGCCGGCCGGGCCCCGCGCGACCCCTCCGCGCTGGTGTCAGCGATAGTACACCGCTGCCGCCGCGCCCCGGCAATAGCGCGAAGCGCCTGATTTTGCACCGATCCGGGGAATGGTGCGGGGAACCCGCGGTAGCTCGCCGTCGTGGACGACCGGGCGGGTCAGGTGATCGCATCGGGGCTGAACGACGCCTCGTGCTCAGTCACCCAGGTTACCCGGGGGGACTTCCGTGGTGCTCAGCGCGGACT
>JACCYK010000661.1 GCA_013696525.1 Chloroflexia bacterium | reverse complement strand
AGCTGAGCGCGCCGGTCTTTCAGCAGCAGATGGCCGAGATCGGGGTGCAGGTGACGCTGACGCCGCTGGACGAGTCCGCTTTCGAAGCGCGGGTGATCGAGGAGATGGACTTCGATCTGGCCTGGTTCGGCGGCGGCGCCTACGGCCTCGATCCCGATGTCTCGTCGGTCTACTACGCCAGCACTAACTGGACCCCGACCGGCGGCAACACCACCCACTACGCCAACGAGGAGCTGGACGCCCTGTTCGAGGCCGGTCGCGCCACCTCGATTATCGAGCAGCGGCAGGCGATCTACCACGACGTGGCCCGGATCCTGAACGAGGACGTGCCGACGATCTTCTGGTGGTCCGACAACATGATCTGGGGCCTCAACAAGCAGGTCCAAGGCGTGGCGCCGGGGCCGAACACCGACATCCATTGGAACATCCACGAGTGGTCGCTCGCGGAGTAGATGTCGATCGTGGGTGCGCCGTGGCGAATCGGCTCCCAACCCCCAAGCCCGCGGGAGGTCGCTCGTGTCCCCCCAAGGTTGGGGGAGGGAGCTGAGGCGTGACGAGGTCAGTCATGTGCATTGGGCGATCGTATGAGCCAGGCAGGGCGCACACCGCAACGATGAGGATTTGGGCGTGAGCCAGTTCGTTTTGCGGCGAGTGTTGATCGCGGTGCCGGTGTTGATCGGGGTGACGCTGCTAGCGTACCTCCTGGTCAATCTGGCGCCGGGCGACCCGGTGACGGCGATGATCGACCCCGCCACCCGGGCCGAGCTGGGCCAGGAGTGGGTTGAGCAGCGCCGGGAGCAGCTTGGCCTGAACGACCCGCCGCTGGTCCGCTATCTGCTCTGGCTGCAACAGGTGGCCCAAGGGAACCTCGGCTACTCGCTGGTCGGCGGGCAGCCGGTGGCGGAGCAGATCGGGGCCCGGATTGGACCGACCGCGCTATTGATGGGCACGGCCTTGCTGCTCGGCGGCGTGATCGGGATTCCACTGGGCATCCTCTCGGCGATCCGGCAGCACTCGATCCTTGATTACCTGACGACCGTGGCCGGCTTCCTCACCGTCTCCACGCCGAGCTTCTTTCTCGGCCTCAGCCTCGTCTACCTCTTCGCGATTCGCTGGCGGGCCTTCCCCAGCTCCGGCATGCGGACATTGGGGGAACCGGAGACGGCCACCGATCTGGCGCACCACATGATCCTGCCGGTGACGGTGCTGGCCCTGGCCCACACGCCCTTGCTGATGCGCTACGCGCGATCGACGATGTTGGAGGTGCTGCGCCAGGACTACGTGACGACGGCACGGGCGAAAGGGCTCCGGGAGCGAATCGTGATGATCGGCCACGCCTTCCGCAACGCCCTGATCCCGTTGATTACGGTGGTCGGCCTCAGCCTGCCGGAGCTGCTGAGTGGTGCCGTCATCACCGAAACGATCTTCCAGTGGCCGGGCATGGGGATGCTGGCGGTGCGGGCGGTCAATGCCCGCGACTACCCGCTGATCCTGGGCACGATTCTGGTCACGGCGACGCTCGTCCTGTTGAGCAACCTGGCAGCCGACCTGCTCTACGGCGTGGCCGACCCCCGCATCCGCGTCTCGGCCCGGAGGCGCTGAGATGAGCCTGTCCGGCGCCACGCTGGCGACCACGGGAGGGCTGGCCGTGGCCGAGCGGCGACAAGGCCGGCACCGGCTGCTGCGCTCCTTCGTCAAGCACCGGCTGGCCCTGGCCGGGCTGGCGATCGTCACCCTGCTCGGGCTGGCGGCGCTCTTGGCGCCGGTCGTCGCCACCCACGATCCGTACACGGTCGATCTGCTGGCCGCCGGCGAGCCGCCCAGCGGCGCCCACTGGCTGGGCACCGATGAGGTCGGCCGCGATGTGTTCAGCCGGTTGGTGTATGGGTCGCGGGTGTCGCTCTCGGTGGGGCTGGTGGCGGTCACGATCGCGACCGTCATCGGCACCACGTTGGGCGCCATCTCGGGCTACTTCGGCGGGCTGGCGGACGGGGTCTTGCAGCGGCTGACGGATACCGTGATGTGCTTTCCGCCCTTGATCGTGATCATCGCCGCGGTCTCGATCACGGGACCGAGCATCTGGAACGTGATGATGATTATCGGCTTGCTGACCTGGACCAGCACCTGCCGCCTCGTGCGAGGCCAGTTCCTGGCGCTGCGGGAACGGGAGTTTGTCGAAGCGGCGCGGGCGCTGGGGGTGGGCGACGTCCGGTTGATCTTCCGCCATGTGCTGCCGAACGCGGTCGCTCCGGTGATCGTGGCGGCGACCTTTGGCGTGGCGGCGGCGATCCTGACCGAGGCCGGGCTCTCCTTCCTCGGCCTGGGGGTACAGCCGCCCACCGCGAGCTGGGGCAACCAGATCAACCTGGCCCAATCGGCGACCATCCTGCAACGGATGCCCTGGTTATGGGCGCCGGCGGGGGTGCTGATCGCGGTTGCCGTGCTGAGCATCAACTTCGTCGGCGACGGCCTGCGCGATGCGCTCGACCCGCGGGCGGGGAGTGACAAATGAGGTGGCTCCCTCAGCCCCAGTTCCGCGGGAGCACGCACGATCGACTCAGGTCCACCTGGCCGAGACGCCGGTATGATGACGCGACCGTAGGATAGGAAGGGACAGAGATGCCGAACGTTCCCGTTCCCGAGCTGCGGCAACTGGCAACCACACTGATCGCCGCGATTGGGACGCCGGCGGATCTGGCCGAGCCGGTGAGCGATTCGCTGATCAATGCCAACCTGGCCGGGCATGACTCGCACGGCGTGCTGCGCCTGCCGGGCTACCTCGCGGCGGCGCGAGCCGGCGATGTGCGGGTCGCGGCCCGGCCCACGGTGACCCATGTGGACCGGGCGACGGCGCGGGTCGACGGGTGTTGGGGCTGGGGCCAGCCAGCGATGTGGCTGGCGACCGAGACCGTGCGGGAGCGGGCACGGGAGCACGGGGTCGGCTGTACGGTGGTCAACCGGTGCTTTCACATCGGCCGGGTGGCGCCCTATGTCGAAGCTCTGGCGCGGCACGGCCTGGTCGCCATCGCGATGTCGAACGCGGGGCCGGCGGTGGCGCCCCACGGCGGCCGGCAGCGGACGTTGGGCACGAACCCCTTCGCCTGGGCGGTGCCGCGGGGGCCGGAGATGGAGCCACTAAGCTTCGACATCGCGACGGCGGCGATCGCCGAGGGGAAGCTGCGAGTGGCCCAATCGAAAGGGTTGCCGGTGGCGCCGGGTGTCTTGGTAACCCAGGAGGGCCGGCCGACGATCGCCCCGGACGACTTTTACGCGGGCGGGTCGCTGCTGCCGTTTGGCGGCCACAAGGGGTTTGGGATCAGCCTGCTGATCCAGGTGCTGGGGTTGGGCCTGGCCGGCTTGGACACCGCGGCCTTCTCCGGCCCACGAGGCGCCAACGGGCCGGTCATCATCGCGATCGACATCTCGCCGTTCTCGGATCCGGAGCAATTCGTGGCGGCGATCACGGCGCTGTGCGGGCGGATCGCGGCCTCGCCGCCGGCGGCGGAGGTGGAGCGGGTCTTATTGCCGGGCGATCTGGAGATCGCGACGCGAGCGGAACGGGAGCAAACCGGGATCCCGATCCCGGAGACGACGTGGGGACAGCTTGCCGAGCTGTCTGCCGAGTTGGAGGTGGCGCTGCCGGCGGTGTAGCCGCCCAACCCCCGAATTTTGGGGGCTTACGAGAGCCGATGGCGGGACGGTACGGAAACCGTGGTTCCGGAAACGGTTGATGGCGACAGGGAGAAGGAGCGAGCAATGCAAGGGCGCAACGCAATCGGACAGCGACGGATTGGGCGACGGCGGCTGGTCGGCCAGTCGGCGGCGGCAGGCTTGGCGGTGGCCGGGGTCGGTCACCTGGGTGTGACGCGATCGGCGGCGCGGCAGGAGGCGGCGTCCGGGATCCTGCAGATGGGGCGGGAGTCGGAGTTCCAGCCGAACTTCAACCCGATGCAGGTGGCGACGGGGACGCAGACGCAGATTTGTGACCTGATCTTCGGGCGGTTGCTGAAAGTCGATACCGATCTCAACCTGGTGCCCGATCTGGCCGAGGCATACGAGATCTCGGACGATGCCACGCAATTCACCTTCACCCTGCGGGACGACGCGGTCTGGCACGACGGCGAGCCGGTGACGGTCGATGACGTCATCTTCACCTACCGGCTGGCGATGCGGCCGGCGGCGGCGGCCCGGCAATGGGGCAAGCTGTCGCAGATCGCCGGCGCCATCGAGTTTAACGAGGGGGCGAGTGACGAGGCGGCCGGCCTGGAGCGGGTCGATGATCAGACCGTGCGGTTCACCCTGGCGGCGCCCAACGTGGCCTGGCTGTTCGGCACCGCGCTCAGCAACTCGCTGATGTGGATCTTGCCCGAGCACATCCTGGGCGATGCCGATCCGGCGGCGCTCGATCAACACCCCTTCATGCTGGCGCCGGAGGTGGGATCCGGGGCGTATAGGTTCATCGACTACGTGCCGGATCAGTACGTCCAGTTCGAGGCCAACCCCGATTTCTACCTAGGGGCGCCGAAGATCGGCCAAGTCTTCCTCCAACTGGCGGTGCCGACCACCCAACTGGCGCAGTTGGAAAGCGGGCAATTGCACCTGATGCCCCGGATGTCGCCGCGCGACGGGGAACGCTTGCAAGACGACCCCGCCTTGCGGATCGAGCCGGCGCCGGGGGTGGGGGTCTTTCAGATCGCGGTCAACAACGAGCGCTTCCCCGACAAGCGGGTGCGCCAGGCGATGATGTACGCGGTCGACCGGGCGGCCTTGCTCGACGTGGTGGAGCTGGGACAGGGGCGACTGGTCAACAGCACGGTGATCGGCCCGGAATGGGCGACCTACGACGATCTCGACGACTACGCGTACGACCCGGGGCGGGCGCGGGAGCTGCTGGCCGAGGCGGAGTGGGATGGCTCGCGAACGATCAGCCTGACTTGGTCGCAGGGGTTCCAGGCGATCGAGCTGGCGGCGCCGGTGTTCCAGCAGCAACTGGCCGAGGTGGGGATCACGGTCGAGCTGGCGCCGCTGGAATCGGCGGCCTACTTGCAGGCGGTGGTGACCGAGCCCGATTTCGACCTGGCCTGGTTCGGCGGCGGCTCCTACGGGATGGACCCCGACGTCTCGTCGGCCTACTACCTGTCGACGACCTGGACCCCCGCCGGCGCCAACACCACCCACTACGCGAACGAGGCGCTGGACGAGCTGTTCATCGCCGGCCGCGGGACGCCGGACCTCGAGGAACGAGCCGCGATCTATCACGACGTGGCGCTGACCCTGAACGAGGACGTGCCGACCCTCTTCTTTTGGTCGAACAACCTGATCTGGGGGATCAGCGCCAACCTGGCGGGAGTGCGGCCGGGGCCGAACCAGTACATCTGGTGGAACATCCAGGAGTGGTCGCTGAATGAAGGGTAGCGGTTGTCCCGATGAGGTCGGGGCTCTGCTTGCTGAGCCCCACCACGAGTCGGGTGCCTGAAGCGGATGTTCCATTGTCGAATGCGTCAGGGAGACACGCTTATGACTCGAGCGCCCCGTGGTTTCTGAGCCAACCGGGCGGCCGGGGCTGACGGAGCGGGAGTTGGAGGCGGTGCCGCGGGTGTCGGTGCATGAGGAGATCCGGGACCGGCTGCGACGGTTCATCATCGACAGCGGGTTGGCGCCCGGTGACCGGTTGCCGGGCGAGGCGGCGATCGCGCTGCGGCTGGGGGTGGGGCGGCCGGCGGTGCGCGAGGCGCTGCGGTCGTTGGAGGCGGTCGGCGCGATCGCGACGCGACAAGGGGTGGGGCGCTTCGTCGGCCGGTTCGAGCCGGCGTCGTATGTCCGCAACTTTACGACCGAATCGCTGGTCGAAGCGTTCGACGAGCGGGAGCTGATGGAAACCCGCTGCCTGCTCGAGATCGCGGCGGTGCCGGCCGCGGTGCGGCGATTGACCGATGCCGACCTGGCCGAGCTGGGCGCCTATCTGGTCGAGATGCGGCGGCTGGTGGCAGCCGGCGAGCCGTACCTGGAAGCGGACCTGGGCATGCACCGGGTGATGATGCGGCACGTCGACAACCGGCTCATCGCGGTGATGCTCGATGTCACCTACGCGCTCGCCTCGCGGTGGGCGGGCCAACCGGAATGGGAGGACCGCGCCGGCCGGGAGGCGACCCGGCGGGTGGACCTGGCCGAGCACGAGGCGCTGGCGGCGGCGGTGCTGCGGCGCGACGGGGCGGCGGCCCAAGCACGATTGATCGATCACTTCGGGACAACGGCGAAACGAGCCGGCTTCACCCTGTTCTGGGACCAGATCGGGAAGTAGGGCGCGGCGCCGCGTGCGGTCGAATCGAATTCAACGATACGGAATCCGGGTGTTCTGCAGCGCCGCTGGAGTCCTCGTCTTGGTTTCGTGGATGCGAGCGGTTCTCAGAAGAGTTGTTCGGCGCGATCGTCGCCCTGTGCTCGCGCTGGAATAAATTCCGCGCTGAGCACCACGAAGTCCCTCCGGGACTGAGGACGTGACGGAAAATGGCCGTCAATTGTTCTGTAAATTGCAGGAATCAACCGGATTCCGTACGAATCATGCGCTCCGTGCTGTCGATGTGCTTGTGGAGCGGGGGAGCGGTCCTGTTCTTTACCGCCGGGACGAGGCGGGCCCTGGAAGACGAGAGGCTGCTCTCGGACACGGTGGGGCGCTGCCCAGGCCCGCGGCCGTCTCGCTGTGCCGCTTAGAACATTTGTACTACACTGATTGAGCGTTGTCAAGAGGGGAGTTCGGGCGTTCGGGTGCGGGAGGGACGCGGGATGGGGCGGAAGCGGCGGTCGGGGCCGGGGACGGGGCGACGATGCGCGGCGGCGGGGTG
>JACCYK010000625.1 GCA_013696525.1 Chloroflexia bacterium | reverse complement strand
ATTCAGACCTATGTTCGCCGCACCGACACGGTCGATCTCGGCCAACTGACCGGCCAATTCGCGGCGATGGAGCGTGACGCCCTTGACGCCTACCGGCGAGAAGGGTTCGACCCCACGCTGCTTCGTGGCGTCCGCGCGGCGGACATGCGATATCGGGGCCAGGAGCATACCGTCAGCGTTCCCGTGATGGGCGGCGCCCTGACCGACATGGGCCTCCGCGAGGTCGAACGGCGGTTTCACGCGGCGCACGAGCAGAAGTACACGTTCCGGCTCACCTCGGCCATCGAGCTGGTCAATCTGCACGTCACCGTCTTTGGTCAGGTTCAGAAACCACGCCGGGCACCCCTTGCCTCCCAGCAGGGCGCCGTGAAGCCGACCCGCCAACGGATCGTCGATTTCGACGATCAGGGGCGTCAGGACACCGCTATCTACGATCGCGCTCACCTGGGGGCGGGAACCCGGATCGCTGGCCCGGCCATCATCGAAGAAGTGGCGTCCACCACGGTTGTCTATCCGGGAATGACGGTCGATGTTGACCGCTGGGGCAACCTAATCGTCGATACCGGCCTCGGAGCGAAAGGGTAAGCGATGGCCCAGCCGCCAGCAGCGGAGCGAACGGGCGACCACGCCGACCCGTTCACGACCGAAATCATTCTCGACGGCCTCTCGGCCGCCGCCCGCGAAATGTTCATCACGCTCGGGCGCACCTCGAAGTCGCCGATCATCTACGAGGTGCTGGACTACGCCTGTGGCATCTACTCGCCGGCGGCGGAGCTGATCGCCCAGGACAACGGCGTGACCGGCTTCCTGGGCACGCTCCACTTCGCGGTCAAGGAGGTGCTTGAAAAATTTGGCGGGCGGATCGAGCCCGGCGACCTGTTCATCACGAACGATCCCTGGACCGCGAACGGTTCCCATCTCTCCGACGTCAACCTCATCTACCCGACCTTCCATGAGCGGGAGCTGGTCGCCCTCGGCGTCAACAAGGCGCACTGGACCGAGATCGGCGGCAAAGACCCCGGCTCCTGGAGCGCCGACGCGACCGAGGTCTTCCAGGAAGGCCTGCTCTTCCCGTGCGTTCACCTCTATCGAGGCGGGAGCTTGAATCAGGCCCTGGTTGACCTGATCGAGGCCAATGTGCGCACCCCGGATGACACCCTCGGTGATCTGTTTGCCCAGGCCGCTTCGTTGCGCGTTGGCGGCCGGCGAGTGGTTGCGCTCTGCACGAAGTATGGAACCGACCGCGTCCGCGCCGCCATGCGCGAGCACGCTCGGCGAGGGACGGAGCGCGCCTACAAAGCACTGGCCGAGCTGCCGCAAGGAACCTTCGAAATCCACGACGTCATGGAAAACGACATGGCCGGCCGCGTTCCCATCCCTGTCCACCTCACGATCACGATCACTGAAGACAGGTTCATCGTGGACGTGTCCGGGAACCGCGGCCCCGTCGCCTCGGCCATCAACGGCACCGGGGTTGGGGTGAAGGCGCAGGCCCGCACGGTGTTCAAGATCATCAGCGATCCCCACGGCCCGGTGAACGAGGGAAACTTCGCGCCAGTGGAGGCCATCATTCCGGAAGGCACCATCTTTACCGCGCCGCGGCCCGCCGCGGTCTCGATCCACTGGGAGTACAAAAGCATCCTTGGCGACATGATCTATCGGGCGCTCGCCGAGCACCTGCCGCACCGGATCTCCGCCGGGCACCAACTGAGCACCTGCGCCTCGATCATCAGCGGCAAGCGCGACGACGAGTATTGGCTGGTGGTCGAACCGCAGTTGGGCGGCTGGGGGGCGACCGCGGAGGCCGATGGTCAACAAGGACAACACCCGGTGGGGAACGGCGAGACCTACAATCTGCCGATGGAAGTGATCGAGACACGCTATCCGATCCGGATGGAGCGGTACGAGTTCGACACCGATACACCGGCCGGAGCGGGAGCCCATCGGGGCGGCCTCGGCGTCGTCAAAGAGTACCGGCTGCTCGATCCCGCCGGCGGCCAGGTGACCGCCACCTTCGGTCGTCACCATCGCGCCCCATGGGGTGTCGCCGGCGGCGAGGACGGCTCCCCTAACCGGATCGAGATCGTGCCGGCCGGGCAGGACGTCCCGGCGGTCCGCACCGGCACCCTGGCCCGCCATCCGCTGCATGAAGGCGATCTCGTGCGTTTCATCACGGCGACCGGGGGCGGCTGGGGCAACCCATTGGTTCGAGATCCGCGGGAGGTGGCGGCGGATGTGAAAAATGGGTATGTTACCGTGGAGACCGCACTCCAAAGCTATGGCGTCGTGATTGATCCAGCGTCGCTGGCGCTCGACACGGCGGGAACGGCGAAGACCCGGCGGGCACGCCAGTAAGCCGATCTGCCGGGACATCGCGACCCCACTCGCGAGGACGACGGTGGTGCGAACGAATGGTCGGATGAAGAGAGGACGAGGGGACATGAAGACGAAGCCAGGACTCCGATTCTTGTACGGCATCATGATCGCGTTGCTGACGTTGGCAGGCGCGATCGGCGTCACCGCCGCCCCGAGCCAACAGGAGGACGACCGCACCCTCATCATCGCCGTGCCGTCCGATATTCAAAACCTCGATCCGACGCTGTCGAGCGGCGACCCCATGACCCAGGAGGTGTTGACCGCCGTCTACGCCTATCTCATCGACTTCGAGGTGACGGAAGAGAACGGCGTCATGGCCGGGGATCCAAACAACTTCGTCGGTGATGTCGCCGAATCGTATGAAATCTCCGATGACGGCCTGACCGTCACCTTCCACATCCGGCCGGACATCACCTTCTCCAACGGCGATCCGATTGATGCCAATGCGGTGAAGTTCACCTATGACCGCATCTTCGGTCAGGGCGGCGTCACCGCCGCCCTGACTCAAATGGCCGCGGTCGAAGGCGCCGACTCCATCGTCGTGGTCGATGACCTGACGGTCGAGTTCCGCCTGGCTACCGCCAACGACCTGCTGTTCGGCAACATGGCCCAGTTCGGTCACTCGATCCTGAATCCCAACGTTGTCGAGCCGCACATGACCGACGACGACCCATGGGCCCATGAGTGGCTGAGCGCGAACACGGCCGGCACCGAAAGCGGCGCCTATATCATCGAAAGCCGCGAGCCGGGCAACCAGATCGTGCTGGCCCGGAACCCGAACTACTGGCGGGAAGTTGCCAACGACCGCATTATCCTCCAGATTATCCCCGACGCCTCCAGCCGCCTCGCCCAGCTCCAGGCGGGAGCGGTCGATATCGCCTATGGCATCTCCACCAACGACTTGCCGGGGCTGGAGGGGAACCCGGACATCACGGTCAACCGCAACACGTCGCGGGCGCTCCAGTACCTGGGCATGAACAACACGATGGCTCCGTTCGATAACGAGCTGTTCCGGCAGGCCATCGCCTACGCCGTCCCCTATGACACGATTATCGAGCAGGTGCTGTCCGGGTACGGCGTGCAGATGACCAGCCCCGTCTCGGTCGGCATGCCGACGCATACCGACGAGTTCTTCACCTACGCCGAAGACCTGGACCGGGCCCGTGAGCTGCTGGCGGAGTCCGGCGTGCCCGAGGGGACCGAGATCACGCTCGCGATCCCGAACGACTCCGCCGAGGCACGCGAGACCGCGGTCTGGGTGCAGAGCAACCTGCGCGAGATCGGGATCGAGGTCGTGATTGACGAGATGCCCGGCGCCGCTTTCACCGAGCAGCTTCAGCGCCGTGAGCACGCCTTCTTCTTGCACAACTGGACCTCGATCAACAACGACCCGTTCTACCAGTTCTTCTGGCTCTTGCAGTCGGAGTGCTGCAACTACGCGATTTACGAGAACCAGGAGGTCTGGGACCTGATCGGCGAGTACATGCTCAACACCGACACCGCGGCGCGAGAGGAAGCATCGCGCGAGGTGCAGCGGCTGATGATCGAGGATGCGCCGTGGGTCTTCCTCTACCAGCCGGACACCATCGTCGTCACCCGAACCGACGTGGACGGCTACACCTACTACTCCGCCGATCGCTACGTCCGGTACGAGCCGCTATTCCGGGAGGACTGGGGCGGCTAGCGTGCGTACTCGATCCGGGTTACCCAGCGCGGGCAACCCGCAGGGGGAGTGGGGG
>JACCYK010000620.1 GCA_013696525.1 Chloroflexia bacterium | reverse complement strand
CCGCCAACCGGCCGGGCCCGATGCACCGCGCGGGCTCCCGGCAGGCGGCCATCGCGTGCTCCGTCCGGGTGTGGGTCATTCATCGCCCATTGGCCGGTTGGGTATCCCCTGGCAGCTCCGGGCGAGCTTCCGTGGCCCGGTGCCCGGCCGCCAAACGCCGCGTAGTATTGACAACATGTCGCCCAAGATGTACAGTGTACTTCAGACACTGGTGAGCTTGAAGATCCCTCACGCGGCGGGCGCGCCGACTCTTCGCCGGCACGGCCGACCCTCACCACGACGATAGGCACCGCGTCCGTCCTGACGCCCGTCCCGTAGCCGATCCTCTCGCATTGTCGCGGACGCGATTTTCCCGCTCGTCTTGGTTCGCCGCCGACCCCGACCTCTCAACCAACCCAGCATTCACCAAAGGACCTCACGGCGATGATCCATGTGGTTGTGATCAAGGCAATTCGGGCCTGCAATCTTCGTTGTAGCTACTGTTACTATATCAATGAGGACACGCCCAACTACGGCATGATCATCTCGACCGAGACGCTGAAACGGCTCTATGCCCACCTCGCTACCTACCTGGCGGGGCGGACCGATTTCGCCTTCGTCTGGCACGGGGGAGAGCCGCTGCTGCTGGGGAAGCGGCGGTTTCAGGCATTCCTCGATCTCCAAGCGGACTACTTCGCGCCGGGCCAAGTTCGCAATGTGCTGCAGACCAACGGGGTACTCGTCGACCAGGCCTGGATCGACTTCTTCCAGCGGAACCAGATCTTCGCCGGGGTGAGTCTGGACGGCACTCGTGACAACCACGACCAGTACCGGAAGACCATCAAGGGCCGGGGAACCTATGACGAGGTCCTGAACGCGGTGCGGCTCTTCCAGGAGAACGGTCTGCACATCGGTGTTATCTCGGTCGTGCATGACGGCCTCGACGGCGCCGCCTCGCTCCGGCACTTCCAAGACCTGGGCGTTGCCGTCGCCGATTACCTGATCCCGATGACCAATAACGCGCTGCAGGAGAGTGATCTGGCCGGGGACTACGGGACGTTCACGGACTTCGCGACGATCGGGTCCGCGCTGACGGACGCGTTTCAGGCGTGGGTCAAGTACCCGGAGCCCGCGATCAAGGTCCGCCTGTTCGAGGGTCTAATCCAGAACGCGTTCGGCCTGGAGCACGGCTACCTCAACGCGGGGTCGTTCGACCTCTCGGAAAACCTCATCCTCGAAACGAACGGCGATGTCTGCCTGGACACGGACTTCTGGCACATCGACCGGTTTGCGCTGGGCGACCAGTACCATCTCCAGACGAATGTGCATGACCCCGATTTCAGCTTCGCGGCGGCGGAAGCGTCCCTGCACGCGTTTGTGCGAGCGCATCACCTGGACCAGCTCCCGGACGACTGCCAGCGGTGCAAGGTGCGATCGATCTGCCATGCCTCGCATCCGGCATCGCGGTTTGGCGCGGACGGTACGTTCAATCACCGGAGCGCCTATTGCGAGGCGATGTACATGCTCAGCGATGCGGTGCTCGACTACGTGGCGGACGCGGGGTACACGGCGTCGTTGTACGACGCGGACCTGAGGAGGGCGATGACGGATCAAGGAGAAACGCGGGTTCTTTCCAAGGCGGCATCGTAGCGGTTATCGGGAAAGGAGTGGCGGCATGCAGGACCGCAAGGATTTCCAGCCGCACACCATCGAGGTGACGAGGAGTCTGGACCTGTCCGGGCTGAGCGAGGAGGCGGCGACAAAGCTGCGCCAGGAATCGTCCGTCCAGGCCGAGCCGTCGATTCTGACGCGCGTGCTGGGCGGCCAGGAGGCGCTCGCATCGTCACGGATCATCATTGAATGGGCGAAGTGGCTCCAGTTTGTCCAATCGACGCTGATTACCGCGAGCGATGCCGGCCGTCAGTTCGCTGGGCCGAAGGCCACCGACGAACTGACCACGCGGTACCGGGTGGAGCCGCGGTAACCTCGACCCTGGCCCGCCCATTGACGACGCCAGGTAGGTAACCCGGGATGCGCCTGGGTGGGGCAGGGTTCCCCCCGGTCGGTGGATACCATGAGGCGCGGCTGTCTCCAGCCGCGCCTTTCCATGCCCGCTCGCCCGCGATACCGGCTCTGGCGGTACGGAGGCGACTCCGATGCGGCGCGTGAAGACGCGGGGCACTCGAGCATCAGCCCGAAGGCTCAGCCGCCAGCTTCAAACAGCATTGCCATCGACGAGCTATTCGTCAACCAGGGGCCGATCGGGAAACCAGCGTCCAGGGACGGCGGTGCAGGGTTGATTCCGGCACGACTATGCCGAGACTCCGGAAACGTTCGGATCAATCGTCGCGGTTGATGCCGGCTTCGCGGAGCCGGGCGTCAACGTCGGCTTGGATGTCTTGGGACATGTCTTCGGCGAGGCTCTGGGTCCGGGTGGCGCGCTGGTTGTCGCTCGGTTCGTCGCGGTCGGCTCGCTGATCGTCGCGCTCATCGTCGCCACAGGCAGCCGGGTTGGATTGGCTATTGTCGCGGTCGCGACGGCGCTCGCGCTCGCGGTCGATGCAGTCGCGCAACTCGTCGGCGCGCTCGCGGGCGCGGGCGCCCGGGTCGGCGGCGGCGCTGGCGCGATCGTCCTCGTCTGACTCGTCTGGGAAATCAACGTCATCTGGCGCTGGCTCGTTGGTGGAGCGGGCTGGGGCCGGAGTCGGGAAGAGGCTGGTACCGAGGCCGGGCGAGTTGCCGCCGGAGGACGATACATCCTCGTCGCTCGCGGAGTCCGTCCCGGACCCATCGCGGCCGGCCTCCGAGCCCGGCGTCGTGCCGCCGCTCCCGGATCCGGGAGCGGTGCTGCCGCTTGAGTCGCTGGGGATGGCGGTGGGGAAGAGAAGGGCGGTCGCCGGGGGCTGGCCGTCCGCGTTGTTCACCGCTTCGGGGTCGCTCACCGCGGAGTCGGTCGGTTCAGCGTTGTCCGCCGCGGGCGGGGCGGTTGAGGCGGAGGCGACGGGCGCCCTCGGCTCGATCGCGGCGACCTCGTTCT
>JACCYK010000594.1 GCA_013696525.1 Chloroflexia bacterium | reverse complement strand
GTCGCCGGGACCAGCCCGGCCGTGCCGTCGCGCTCACTCCGGTCCGCGCCATGGCGATGACGACGGTGTCATCATGGACATTATGGGCTAGCCGCCTAGCTAACCAGCATCACGGTCACGCGAGGCCAAGACTCCGTCTCTAGCCGGCGTCGGGGTCTTGCGCGTTCACCCGACGTTGCCCGCGCCGCGCCGCGCCAAGGCTGTTGGTCGGTACGACCAACAGCCTTGGCGAGCTTCCTGCTGACCGCACGGATCCCTCATGTGAGCCACATTCGCCCGTCAATTCGAAAAAAATGATTGTTCGACCTTGGCCCGCGTGCTACCATGGGCAGTCAGCGTGGTGTACGATCAGCGGTGATGGCACCCACGCCTGATCGCTCTTCCTGACCTCGGTGGATTGGCTTTGAGTGTGGCAACCGCACGCCGGACGACGCGGAACGACCCGGCTTCGCGCCTGGTCCATCCCGCCGCGCCGGCCACGGCGGTGATCGCGTTCGCGAACCAGAAGGGGGGCGTCGGCAAGACGACGTCCTCGGTCAACACCGCGGTGTCGCTCGCACAACGCGGCTTCCACGTCCTGCTTATCGACGGTGATCCGCAGGGCAACGCGACGTCTTCGTTCGGCATCGACAAGGCCGGGGTGCGCTATTCGACCTACGACGTGCTGGTCGATGAGGTGCCGGTGGCCCAAGCGATCGCGGTCACCGACCGGTCCGGCCTGGACCTCCTCCCATCCACGCCCGTCCTCGCCGGGGCCGAGATTGAGCTGGTGGAGGTGCCGGACCGCGAGCGCCGGTTATCCCGCGCCCTGGCAGGCACGCTTGGCCGGTACGACGCGGTCCTGATCGACTGCCCGCCCTCCCTGGGATTGCTCACCATCAACGCGCTGACAGCGGCGCGGTCGATCGTGGTGCCGATCCAGTGCGAGTTCCTAGCCCTGGAGGGGTTGGGTCAGCTCATCACGACCATCGATCTCGTTAAGCGGCGCCTCAACCCGGCCCTCGATATCGTTGGCGTGCTGATGACCATGTTCGACGGCCGGACCCGCCTCTCGGCCCATGTCGTGGACGAGGTTCGCCGCTACTTCCCCCACCGGATCTTCGCCACGATCGTGCCCCGCTCGATCCGATTGGCCGAGGCGCCGAGCTACGGTCAGGCGATCCTCGAATATGACCCGAGCTCTCGCGGCGCCATCGCCTACGAAGCGTTCACGACGGAATTGGTCGAGCGCCTGGCGCTCACGCGGCGGGGCACCGTCCAGCGAGCGGAAGAGGAGACGCGGCAGGCGCCCTAACGCCTGTTCGCCGAGCAGAGGAGGCCCCATGTCGATCACCGCGCGGTCCGTGCGCCCGGCATCCAATGGTCACGACACCAGGCCGAGCCGGAGCGGGTTCCTGGCGGACGGAATGAGCGACGATAAGTTCGTCGGCCTCGGGCTCACGTTTGATGACGTCTTGCTGGTGCCGGCCCACTCCGATGTGCTGCCGGCTCAGGTCACCACCGAAACCCGCTTGACCAAAGCGATTAGCTTGAACATCCCGATCGCGTCGGCCGCGATGGATACCGTGACCGAGGCCCGGCTGGCGATCGCCCTGGCCCGTGAAGGCGGGATCGGCGTCATCCACCGCAACCTCTCGATCGAAGATCAAGTGGCCGAGGTGGACAAGGTCAAGCGGTCGGAGTCGGGGATGATCGTGGAGCCGGTGACGCTGCCGCCGGATGCCGCGGTCCGCGACGCCCTGGCGGTGATGGAGCGGTATCACATCTCCGGCGTGCCGATCACCGAGCATGGCGGCAAGCTGGTCGGGATCTTGACGAACCGCGATCTACGGTTCGTCGACAACATCGATCAGCCCGTCGCCGCCGTGATGACCAAAGACAACCTGATTACGGCGCCGAACGGGACGACGCTCGATCAAGCCAGCGCCATCCTGCATCGCCATCGGGTCGAGAAGCTGCCAGTCGTGGACGAGCATGGCTATCTGACCGGCCTGATCACGGTCAAGGATATTCAGAAGCGGATCCAGTTCCCGAACGCCACCAAGGATTCCCAGGGCCGGCTGCGGGTGGCCGCCGCGGTCGGCGTTGGGGCTGACGCCGAGGAGCGGGCGGCGGCGTTGGTCGCGGCCAATGTCGACCTGCTGGTGGTCGACACCGCCCACGGGCACGCGGCCGCGGTGCTGGCGATGGT
>JACCYK010000584.1 GCA_013696525.1 Chloroflexia bacterium | reverse complement strand
AGCCGGGGCGGTTCGCGTTGTCAAAACCCCGCGGTATTCAGTCACGCTCAACGCCTCAACCGTCTGCCGCCGCGTCTTGGCCCCGCTGGCGTCAGATCGAGCCGGTGGCTCGCTGAGAGGACCATGGATCCAGGACCGATGATCTCAAGGCCAAGACCGGAACGTGACAACATGTCACATCTTGCGATGGCGTATCTAGTCCGTAATTCAGGCATACCGCCTCTTGCGCTGAACTTCCCATTCCATTACCATCGGGGTATCCGGTCGCGTCGCCGTCCGCATGAACGAATCCGCGCCGCCTGGCGGCGCGATCCGATCCGGGACGAGCGAACGCTGGATTGAGTTGATCACGGGGAGCATGCACCCTACGCCTGCCCCGTGCCGCGGAAAGGGAAGAGATCGTCATGCGTTCGCCCCACCTGACGATGCGCGCTGGCCCAGCCTGGGTTCGGTTTGGGACGGTGGCCCTGATCGGGCTGACAGCCGCACTGCCTGTCGCCTCGACGCTCGCGGCGCCGCCGATGCAGCAGGAGTTGGCGGCATTGCCCGCGATCTCGCTAGACTATTGCGTTGACGCCGAGGAGTTGACGTTCCTCTCGATCATCAACGACTATCGAGGTCAGAACGGCCTCGTGCCGCTGCAACTCTCCCAGACTCTTGGCGCCGCCGCCGCGACCCACAGCGATCACATGGCGGAGACAAGCTTCTTCGCCCACGCCCTGAGCGACGGCACCTCCGTGGTCCAGAACATTCGCAACCATGGCTACCGGGGGGAGACGTACGGCGAGAACATCGCCGCCGGCACCGAGTCCGCTGATGCCGCCTTCTCCACGTTCCAAACCAGCGCCCCGCACAACCAGAACATGCTGCAAGGATCGTACGAGTCGATCGGGATCGCTCGCGCTTACGACGCCGCTTCGGGCTACGGCTGGTATTGGACGACCATCTTTGGCGGCGACCTCGATCTGGCCGCCGAAATCTGCGGCGAGCCGTCGAACCAATCGCTGGCGAGCGCGGCGGGCAACGCCGCCGCCGCTAACGACCTCAACCTCCGCTCCGGGCCCGGCCAGGGCTTCACCGTCGTCACCGAGATCCCGGAGGGGAGCGCCCTCGATGTCACCGGGATCGCCGAGGACGGCTATCTGCCGGTGACGTTTAACGGCTTGACCGGCTGGGTGGCCGAAGACTTCGTCCTGCTCGAGCTGACCGCGTTGCAGCCGGCGGCAGCTCCAAACGTGGCCTCCGCCTTGGACTTGCTCAACCTCCGTTCCGGGCCTGGCCAGCAGTTTGAGGTGCTGGCCGAAGTCCCCGAGGGCAGCGCCCTGGCGGTCAACGGGGTGCCCGAGGCGGGTTACCTGCCGGTCAGCTTTAGTGGCTTCACCGGCTGGGTGGCCGACCAATTCGTCCTGCGGGACCAGTCAAGCCCGCGATTAGCCGCCGCAACCGTGGCCACCACGACCCAGGCATTGAATCTTCGGGCCGGCCCCACGGTTGCCGATCCAATTTTGCTTACGATCCCCGCTGGCGACGATGTGGGACTTACCGGCGCCACCGACAGCGGGTTCATTGGCGTCACCTATGAGGGAGCCCAGGGCTGGGCGGACGCCGCCTATCTCGCCATTGCCGAAGCAGGACCGGCGTCGCCTTCCAGCGAGCTGGCCGGGTTCGCCACTGAGCAGGCCGACCCCGCCCAACCGGACCAGGTGATCGCGACCGCCAATCTCAACCTGCGAGCCGGGGCCGGACTCGGCACGGCGATTTTGACCGTCGTTCCCCGTGGCAGCCTGATGCAACTGACCGGCGACCCCGTCACGGCTGGCTATGTCGGCGTCAGCTACAACGGCACGACCGGCTGGGTCGACGCGGACTACCTCGGCTAGCCGGAACCGCCGTTGACCTCGGCCACATGGGCGGTATCCCATTCCGAACGTCGCGGATTGGGCGCAAACGCTAATTGCCACCTCTTGACGTGAGCGGCAGCGCACCGCACGATTCCATCAGACCGCCTAGGCGCGACCGAACAGCGTTTCAACGGCAGGCAGCGCCGGGTCAGAGTGCGGGAGTTTGGCGCCCATGATGGAACAGACGACGACGGATTTCGCGGCGGTGGTGACCGATATTGCAACCTGGCTCGAACAGCATCGCGCCGCCGCCGCCGCTGATCGCTTCATCGTCGGCCTGAGCGGCGGCATCGATTCGGCGGTGGTCTGCGGCCTCTGCTCCCGCGCCGCCGGCGCCGGGCGGGTGACCGGCGTCATCATGCCGTCCGATTCGAATGCCGACGACGCCAGGGACGCGGCGGCAGTCGCCGAGACCTTCCAGGTCGAGACCATCACCGTCGATCTCACAGCGGTGACCGGCGGTCTCCTGACCGCGATCCGAACAGGCATTAACACCGCCGCGGTCAGCGACGGCAACGGGCCGCGAGCGCAACTGGCGGAAGCAAACGTCCGGCCCCGGCTACGGATGACCACGCTGTATTACCTCGCGAACCTCATGAACGGGATCGTGGTTGGGACGGGGAACAAGAGCGAAGCCATGATCGGTTACTTCACCAAGTATGGCGATGGCGGCGTCGACCTCCTGCCGATCGTCGATCTATACAAGCATGAGGTGCGGGCGCTGGCTCGGGCGCTTGGAGCCCCAGAGGGGATTATTACCAAGCCACCCTCGGCCGGCCTCTGGCCGGGACAAACCGACGAGGCGGAGATCGGGCTTCAGTACGATCAGCTTGACGCGGCGCTGATGGCGATCGCGAGTGGCGAGACCGGTAACCTGTCGCCCGCGGTTCACGACCGGGTGCGGGGGCTCATCGATGGCTCGGACCACAAGCGGCAGCCCATTCCCGCCTACCGGCGCGACGAACGGTGAGCCTGGCGGTTCGCGATCCAATGATCAGCCAAGACCGGGCACCGCTTGCCGTGGCTGCCGTCTCCGGCCTCGCCGCTGGCGTCGCCTATGTCGTGGTTCAGGCGGTGGACATCCGGCTGACGGGGCGAAAGGTAGATGATC
>JACCYK010000581.1 GCA_013696525.1 Chloroflexia bacterium | reverse complement strand
GGTCCGGGTCACGGATGTCGATGCCCATCCGCGCCAGCTCGGTCCGCGTGATGCCGGCGGCGCGAGCGACGTCAAAGCGCCGCCACGGGCCCCACCCGGTTGTCAGCTCCGACCCCAGGAAGAAATTGCGAGTGATACTCATCAGCGGGATGATGGCCAGGTCTTGATAGACGGTGGCGATTCCCATGCTCAACGCTTCTCGCGGCGACGAGAACCGGACCTCCCGCCCGTCAACCAGATAGGCTCCTTCGTCCGGCCGGTGGACGCCGGAGAGGATCTTGATCAGCGTCGATTTGCCGGCGCCGTTGTCTCCCAACAAGCACATCACCTCACCGGCATGGACCGACATCGAGATGTCTTTGAGGGCGATCACCGAGCCAAAGTATTTAGCCACGTTCTGCACATCGATCAGTGGCGCCGCGTGGTTGGGCTGGCTCATCGACGCGACTCCGTGGCTTGCGATCGAATGTAGCGATTGACCAGCACCGCCGCCAGGAGCATGCCGCCCAGGAACGCCTGCACCCAGTCGGCGTCGACCCCGGCGTAGACCACACCCTGGCTGACCATGCCATAGATCAGCGCCCCGAACACCGCCCCGATCGCCGAGCCGTAGCCGCCGGTGAGGAGGGTGCCGCCGATCACGACCGCGATGATGGCGATGAACTCGCGGCCTTCGCCGCGTAAAACATCGGCCCCTCGCGTGTTCAAGACCTGGATCACGGCCACCAGCCAGGCCGCGGCGGCGGTCATCATGAAGAGCGCGATCTTCACGAACGCGATCGGCACCCCAACGTTGCGGGCGGCCTGCTGATTGCCGCCGACGCCAAACACCCAGTTGCCAAAGCGAGTCCGCAGCAGCACCCAGGTGGCGAGCGCCGCCAGTCCCAGCCACCACACGATCGAGATCGGAAAGCCGGCGCCGGCGATCTCAATCTCGCTGGCAAAGATGCCCCGAGCTTGCTCATAGCCGGGGAGCTCTTGCAAGCCGCCGACCTGGGTCCGGCCGGTGATCGCCCGCGTGATGCCGATCGTCGCCCCCCGCACGATGAACAGCGTCGCCAGGGTGACAATGAACGAGGGCAGCCCCGTCCTCAGGATCAGGAAGCCATTCGCCGCGCCGATGAGCAAGGCAAAGGCGAGCGAGACCAGGAGCGCCGGCACCAGGTTCCAGCCGTACTGCACGGTCAGCAGGGCGATCATCATCCCAGCGGCGCCAATCATCGACCCGATCGACAGGTCGAACTCGCCGCCGATCATAAGCAGCGCGACCGCGATCGCCAGGATGCCAAGCTCGGCCGCGACCTCCAGATAGCTGGCGGTGCCGCGAGGTGTCAGAAATCCCCGGCCGCCCGCCACGATCGCGAAGTAGGCCCAGACCACGATCGCCCCGGCCACGGCGCCCATCTCGGGCCGGCCGAAGGCGCCGCGGATTGGATTCGTCTTCGCGACTCGCTCATCCCCAGTGGAACCACCGGCGGTCGGGAGCTCTCGGACGGCGGACATCGGGGTCTCCCGTATCGAGGTCCAGCTCCCGGTGGAATCGTCTCCACCAGGAGCTGGAAATCAATTGCGACCACTCACCGGGTTTAGCGGGAACCCGCCTCGGACAGCTCGATCACGCGGTCGGCGTTGTCGGCGGTGACAAAGCCGGGACCGGTCATCAGCACCGGGTTGGCGATGGTGTTCAGGTTCGTGTTGTAGAGGTAGAGGAGCACGACCGGCAGGTAGCCCTGGATGTACTGCTGCTGATCGATCGCGAACAGCATGTCGCCATCAGAGATGGCGGTCAGCACTTCCGGCGCCAGGTCAAATGTCGCGAGCTGGACATCGCCCAACCGGTCGGAATCTCGCAGCGCCGCGAGCGTGGGAAGGGCGCCGGTTGGTCCGAGCGTCAGAATGCCATCAACCGTGTCGTTGGCTGCCAACGCGGCTTCAACCCGTTGCTGCGAACCGGTGGGATCAGCCAAATCGACCGCGAGCACTTCGACCGTGCCGCCCGCTTCGGACATGGCGTCGGTGAAGCCTTCGCAGCGCAGATCAAGCGCCGCGTTACCGACCTCCTGATTGATGCACAAGGCGTTGGTGACGCCCGCTTCCGCCATCCGCTGGCCGCCGCCGAAGCCCGCTTCATATTCGGTCTGGCCGACGTGCGTTAGCAGCCCAAGGTCAGCGGCGACATCGCTGCCGGAGTTCATCGAGATCACCGGAATCCCCGCCGCCACGGCCGCTTCAATCGACGGGCCGAGGGCGTTCGCATCCGGGATCGAGACGATCAGGCCGTCCGGCTCCGAGGCCACGGCGGCATCGATCAACTGGGACATCGCCACCATATCGAAGGTGGCCGGCGCCTGGTACTCGACCGTGACGCCGAGATCTTCCGCCGCCTGATTGACGCCATTCTGGACTACCGACCAGAAGGGGTCGGACGCCTGGCCGTGACTGACGACGACGAATCGCAGGTCCGCATCGTCTTGGGCCAGGGCGGCGGTGCTCAAGCCAGCGAAGCCGGTAAAGGCGACGACGCTCAAGATTGTCAGCAACCGAAGCATACGGTTCATCGTTCCCTCGTTTCATCCTTTGGAGTCAGCGGCTGATCACCAGCGATCAACCGAGCGTCAACGATGGTGCGGTCGCGTCGCGCCTCCTTTCGTCTGCCATCGCGCTGACTGGATCACCCCGCCTGTTTATGGTGACTCGGGCTCTTCCAACCAGGCGGCCTCATTAACTGTGATTCGCCTCCGGATCATAGCAGACCTGTCTGCCCGATGAAGGCCCGGCGTTGCCATCGCCGTCGCCTACCGGCTCAACGCTCGCCAACCCGCCGGCGCGGCGCGGAGGCCGAGACGAGGTCGTGCCGCATCAACCGGTCTGATATGATGCAGCCTCGAACTACACCGGCCGCGGCGAGCGCGGGCGCCTGATCGTCCGCGGGACGACAATCGTGGCCGAGACGGTCTGGCGCGGCCGGTGGAATCAGAGGAGGCTTTAGATGAGACGGCTCACGCGGTGGATACGGCCATGGACTTGTGTGGCCCTCCTCGCCATGATCGGCATGCTGGCTGGCATCTTCCCAGCGGCGGCCCAAGAGGCAACCCCGGAGGCGTCCTACTTCTCCGACACGGCGGGCCCGCCCCAACCGGGCGGCATGGCCAATTTCCTCCTCTATGAGAACCCCGAC
This sequence comes from Chloroflexia bacterium, assembly GCA_013696525.1. GTDB lineage: Bacteria > Chloroflexota > Chloroflexia > Thermomicrobiales > UBA6265 > JACCYK01. Next base: position 5,350 of record JACCYK010000581.1, on the reverse strand, counting down.
ACCCTGAACCCCCTGATCGGCCAGACCACGATCGCGGTTCAAGTGACCTCCGCCATCCTCGAGGGGCTGACCTACGTCGATCCGGACGGCCTCACCCAACCGGCGTTGGCGGCGGAGCTGCCGACGCTGGTGAACGGCGGCGTCTCGGAAGACTTGACCACGGTGACCTGGACCCTGAAGCCGGACCTACTCTGGTCGGACGGGACGCCGGTCACCTCGGCCGACGTTGCCCACACTTGGGAGTCGGCGCGGGATGCCGATAACGGCTCGGCCGTCGCCAGCGACTACGATCTGATCACCGGGATCGAGACGCCCGATCCGCAAACCGCGGTCGTCAGCTACTCCGCCTTCAATGCCGGGTATCTCGATCAGTTCCCCTGGATCGTGCCCGCCCACGCCACCGGCGAGCCGAGCGAGATGGCAACTTGGGACTTCAACCAGATGCCGATCGGCACCGGACCATTCGTGCTCCAGGAGTGGTCCTCCGACGAGTACCTGCTCACGACGAGGAACGAGAACTACCGGGAAGAAAGCAAGCCCTACCTCGACGGCATCAACTTCTTGGTCATCCCGGCCGAGGAAGCCCGCGCCGCCCGGATGATCGGCGGCGATGCCCAGGTGATGATCTGGGCCGGCGACGAAGCGACCGACCAGATCGAGGCGGCGGGCACCGCGTCGGAGCGGACCGCGCCCGGCGTCTGGGTGATGTCGATCTACTTCAACCAATCGGCACCGTTCGACGACGACCCGGGGGCCGAGCCGCCACATCCGATCCTTGGTGACCTCCGCGTCCGCGAGGCGATCACGCTGGCGATCAACCGAGACCGGATCCGGACCGAGCTGTTCGAAGACCGGGTCCTGCCGCTCGACTCGGTCCTCCAAGTCGGCTGGATCAACTGCGAGGTCGAGCCCTTCACCTACGATCCGGAGCGAGCTGCCCAGTTACTGGATGAAGTTGGCTGGCGGGACGAGGACGGCGACGGCGTGCGCGAGGCGCATAGCGTGCCGGACGTCGAAGACGGCACGCCGATGACGCTGAACATGAACGGCTACACCGGCTTCTCCAGCCTCGACCTGACCGAGCTGGCGGTCCAGGAGGACCTAGCCGCGATCGGGATCGAAATCGCGATTGAGAACCAGGACTTCGCGGTGATCTTTGGCACCTGGGCCGACAGCTCGCCCCGCTTGCTGGGCGACTACGACCTGTTGCTCTACGACGCCGGCTACTTCGCCGAGCCGGGGGCCGAGATCGAGCGCGACTTCGCCCCGGACCAACTCCCCAGCGCCGACAACCCCGGCGGCGGAAATTTTTACCGCTGGGTCCGCGACGACGTCGGCGAGTGGCTCACCGCCGCCAACCAGTCCCCGGACGTCGATGAAAGGCGGACGAACTTCTGCAACGTGGCCGGCGCCATCCGGGAGGATTTTGTCTCCTTCCCGCTCTACCAGTTCCGGGAAGGCGGCGTCTACTCCAACCTCCTGCACGGCTTTACCATCAGCACCTGGGAATACGCGACCTGGGACGCCGAAAATTGGTGGCTCGAGCAATAGCCGCCCGCCTCGTCCGCGGGAGACGTCGGAGCCGGTGATCGCGCACCGGCCCGCCTCCCCGGACCGCGGCCGGCCGCGGAGTCGTTCGTGGGATCGTTCATCGCCCGCCGGCTGATCGGCGCCGTACCGCTGCTGTTGTTTGTCAGCATCGCCGTCTTCTTGCTCCTGCAGGCCGCCCCCGGCGGACCCACCGGAGCCTACATGCGACGCGGCGCCGGCTTGAGCGGCGCCGACCTCGCCGCGCTCGAAGCGCGGCTCGGACTGAACGATCCCGTCCATATCCAGTACGCGAAGTGGCTGGGCCGCGTCGTCCAGGGCGACCTTGGGATGTCGGTCACGTCGCGCCGGCCGGTTGGCGAGGAGATCCTCGACCGGCTGCCGAACACCCTCTATCTGATGCTCGCGGCCTGGCTGGTAACGCTGGCGATCGCGATCCCGATCGGCATCTTCTCCGCCCTGAAGCAATACTCGAAGTTTGACCACGTCGTCACCTCGGTCACCTTCATCGGGCAGTCGATCCCAATCTTTTGGTTTGGCCTGATTTTGATCCTCGTCTTCTATCTGGCGGTGAAGAACCCGTTTACCGGCGATCCTCTCTTCCCCGCTGGCGGCATGCAAACGATCGGCGTCCCGCCGACCCTCGGTGATCGTCTGATTCACCTCGTCTTGCCGGTGACGATGCTGGCCGCTGGCTGGGTCGCCTGGTACTCGCGGTTTTTGCGAGCCTCGATGCTGGAGATCGTCCATCAGGATTACATCAGGACCGCCCGCGCCAAGGGATTGAGCGAGCGTCTGGTCATCCTCCGGCATGCCTTTCGCAACGCGGCCATTCCGCTGGTGACGCTGATGGCGCTCGATGTCCCGTTCCTCTTTACCGGCGCCCTCTTCACCGAGGTCATCTTCTCCTGGCCCGGCATGGGCCGTCTCTTCTACACCGCCGCCGAGCGCCGCGACTACGGGCTCCTGATGGCGATCATCATGATTACGTCGGTCCTGATCGTGCTGGCGAATATCCTGGCCGATACGATCTACTCCTGGCTCGATCCCCGGATTCGCCTGCAATGAGCCAGATGGCGAACCGGCTATCCACGGAGCAAACGGCGCCCCGGTCGCTGCTGGAGCCGAGCGATCGTACCCGGCCGGAGACGATGCTCCAGCTCACCGTACGGCGTTTTTTCCGACACCGTCTGGCGGCCGCCGGTCTGGTCGTGCTCGTGATCCTCGGTCTGTCCGCGATCTTGGCGCCACTGGCCACGCACGATCCCAACGCTCTCTCCGTCTCAGAGCGGACGCAAGGGCCATCGCTAAACCACTGGTTTGGCACTGATGAAGCCGGCCGTGACATCTTTGCCCGTACCCTGGACGGCGGCCGCGTCTCGCTCACGATCGGTCTCGCCGCCACCGCCGTCGCCCTCCTGGTCGGCACCAGCTTTGGCGCCGTGGCCGGCTATTTCGGGGGTAAGATCGACGCCGGCCTGATGCGGCTGACCGACGCCTTCCTCTGCTTCCCGCAACTCTTCGTCCTGATCGTGGTCGGCACCCTGATTCGCACCACCGAGCTGCGGGTGCTGCAAGGCAGCATCGTCCCGATCGCGGTCGTCATCGGCCTGCTCTCCTGGATGGGGCTGGCCCGCATCGTGCGCGCCACCTTTCTCGCCTTGCGCGAGAAGGAATTTGTCGAGGCCGCCCGGTCGGCCGGCGCCAGCAATGCCCGGATCATGCTTCGCCACGTCCTCCCCGGCGCCATCGGCCCGATCGTGGTTCAAGCCAGCCTGCTGGTCGCCGCCTCGATCATCACCGAGTCGGGGCTCAGCTACCTCGGCTTCGGCGTCCAGCCGCCAACCGCCACCTGGGGCAACCTGCTGCGCGACGCCCAGGCCCACATGCAGACCCTACCGGTCTTTGCCATCGCCCCCGGCCTGATGATCTTCCTCACCGTGATCAGCATCAACTTCGTCGGCGACGGCCTGCGCGACGCCCTCGATCCCCACGGCCGCCGCTGACGCTCGCGTTTGAGGAGATACGTTGCCCGGGCTGGATCGTTGCCGGCTCGCTCGTGCATCCGATGCCGGCGCCATCCGTCTTGGCGGATAATCCCTCCAGGCCGCCGCCGCGCCGCGGGCTGGTAGCGGGCGGGCGTGGCACGGGGGAGGCAAAGATGACGTCATTGACGGGGCGGGCGGCGCTTGTCACCGGGGCCGGGATCGGGATCGGGCAAGCGATCGCGATCGAGCTGGCCCGGCAGGGGGCGCGGGTAGCCGTCCACTATGGCGGCAGCGCGGCCGGCGCCGGGGAGACGGTGGCGCGGATTGAGGCGCTGGGCCGGGACGGGTTCACGATCCAAGGCGACCTCCGGGTCGTGGCCGACTGTGAGCGGGTCGTCGACGAGGCGGTCGAACGATTTGGTCGACTCGATATCCTCGTCAACAACGCCGGTGTGACCCGCGCTCAATCGCTTGCCGAGACGACGGAGGCGCTCTTCGACGAGATGTTCGATCTCAACGTCAAGGGCTATTTCTTTTGTGCCCGGCAGGCGGCGCGGGCGCTGGAGCGGTCCGGCAACGGGGTCATCATTAACATCAGCTCGGTGCATGGACGGCTCGGTTCGCCAAACCATGTCGCTTACGCGGCGACCAAAGGGGCGGTGACCGGGCTCACCCAAACGCTCGCGATCGAGCTGGCCCCACGCGGCATCCGCGTCAACGCGATCGGCCCCGGCGTGATCGAAGTGCCGCGCTATTTTGGCTGGCCGGGATACACGCGGGAAGCAATGGGCTCGCGCATTCCCCTGGACCGGGTCGGCCTGCCGCCGGACATTGCCACGGTCGCTGCCTTCCTGGCGTCCGATGACGCCGGCTATCTGACGGGGCAGGTCATCTACGTCGATGGCGGCCTCACCACGCGAATGGGATCCTTGTAGGCGGCGTCAACGCCGGTGCGTCCGAAACGTGGTCGTCCTGTCGGTGCCAACCTCCCCGCGGTTCATCGGGATGGCTGAGAGGCCGCACCGATCGCCCCCGACAATTCAACGAACCCAGCATCCGGCGCGGTACGCATTGAGCCTGGGACACCCTTCGAAACGGCGGCTAGGCCGTGACCGTTTCCTTGGCGAAGTGCGGCATGACCTCGGCCGCGATCAGATCGACCATCTCGGGATAATCGATGGCGCCGCCAAAGATGTGGTGGCCGATGCCAAGCTCGCGTAACGCGCCTATCTGGTCAATGGCTTGAGCGGGGCTGACGACCCAGCCGCTGAGCTCGGGGCTCAACGGCGCCGCGCCAGGGAGAGCGACGGCGGGACCGAGCGTGGATTTCTCGATCGCGTCGTACGGCCTCCCTTCCGTTTCACAGTGCTGGCGCAGGACCTCCAGCTTGTGGCGGACTTCAGCCAAATCCATCGCGAACAGGTTGCAGGCATCGGCGTAGCGGGCGACGAGGCGCAGTGTCTTCTTCTCGCCGCTGCCGCCGATCAAGATTGGAGGATGGGGCCGCGACAGCGCCTGAGGATAATTCAGTGGCTCGGCCAGTTGGTAATGCCTGCCGTTGAACGGCGCCACATCACCCGCCCACATCTGGCGGGCAAGCTGAACCGTCTCTTCCAGGCGCTCAAACCGCTCGGAGAGCGGCGGAAACGGGATCCCAAGCCCCAGATGCTCACGCTCGTACCAACCGGCCCCGATCCCGAAGTAGGCGCGGCCGCCGGAGAGGACATCGAGCGTCGTCACCTGCTTGATGAGCACGCCCGGGTGCCGGTAGGTGACGCCGGTGACCAGCGTGCCAAGCTTGATCCGCTCGGTGA
>JACCYK010000578.1 GCA_013696525.1 Chloroflexia bacterium | reverse complement strand
TCCTCAAGGAGTGGGATCAACTGACCGCGATCCTCGAACCATGGATCGCCCAATTTCTCGCCGACCGTCACCAGTCATGAACGCAGGAGAAGACGACGTGAGCAACGAGACCGCGACCAACCAGCAGACCGCCGCCAGCCCCGGCATCGAGACCCTCTCGGTCCATGGCGGCCAGGAGCCCGATCCGACCACCGGCGCCCGGGCGGTGCCGATCTACCAGACCACCTCCTACGTCTTCACCGACACCGCGCACGCCGCCAACTTGTTCGGCCTGCGCGAGTTCGGCAACATCTACACCCGGATCATGAACCCGACCACCGACGTCCTCGAGAAGCGGGTCGCCGCCCTCGAAGGGGGCGTCGGCGCCCTGGCCCTCGCCTCCGGCCAGGCGGCCGAAACGCTGGCGATCCTCAACCTGGCTGGCGCCGGCGATGAGATCGTCTCCACCAACAGCCTCTATGGCGGCACCTACAACCTCTTTGCGCATACGCTGCCCAAGCTCGGCATCACCGTCCGCTTTGTCGAGTCGAACCCGGAAGCGGTCAAGGCGGCGATCACCGACCAGACGAAGGCGGTCTACTCCGAGACGATCGGCAATCCGGACCTGCTGACCCTCGACATCGAAGGCGTGGCGCGGGTCGCGCACAACGCCGGTGTCCCGCTGATCATCGACAACACCCTGCCGACGCCCTACCTGGTGCGCCCGATCGAGCACGGCGCCGACATCGTGGTCCACTCCTTGACCAAGTTCCTCGGCGGCCACGGTACCTCGATCGGCGGCATCGTGGTCGATGCCGGCACCTTTGATTGGGCAGCCTCGGGCCGCTTCCCCGGCTTCACCGAGCCGGATCCCAGCTATCACGGCCTTGTCTACAGCGACGTCTTCTCGGTCGCCAACTTTGGCGCCAACATCTCGTACATCATCAAGCTCCGGGTCCAGGGCTTGCGCGACTTCGGCCCCGCGATCAGCCCCTTCAACGCCTTCCTCTTTCTCCAAGGGATCGAGACCCTACCGCTGCGGATGGAGCGCCACAGCCAGAACGCGACCGCCATCGCCCGCTTCCTGACCGAGCACCCCAAGGTTTCCTGGGTCAACTACCCCGGCCTGCCGAGTCATCCCGCCTACGAGCGGGCAAGCAAATACCACCGGAACGGGCTGTTCGGGGCGATCCTCGGCTTCGGCATCCAGGGCGGCAAGGAAGCGGGGAGCACCTTCATTGACAACTTGCAGCTCTTTTCGCACCTGGCCAATGTGGGGGACGCCAAGTCCCTGGCGATCCACCCCGCCACCACGACCCATTCGCAACTCACCGAGGAGGCCCAACTCGCCACCGGCGCCACGCCCGACTACGTGCGGTTGTCGGTCGGCATCGAGACGGTCAGCGACCTCATCGCCGACCTCGAGCAAGCCCTCGCCAAGGCGTGAGGCGAACGTCCTCCCAACTCGGCACCGCGCGTTGGCAACGGAGCGCGGGGCTGAAGCCACCGCGCTGAATTCGCGAACCCGGCTGAAAGCCGGCTGCCACGTTCTCCAGGTATTCCACCGCGGGGATGTCAATTCACTTATGCCGCCGCGGGCAACCGCGGACCGGGTTTAGACGTCATTGTGACTACACGCATCTGTTCTGGGCCGGCTTTCAGCCGGGTTTGTATGTTCAGCGCGGTGGCTTCAGCCCCGCGCTTGGCAGGCGACCGGCAACCGTAGGTGTGACCACGGCATCAGCAACTCCAAGACCCGAACACCCTGCTCGGTCCGGCCTACGTTGACTCCCGCGTCGTCGTCTCGCCCATGCCGGCGGCGGCTACCAAGGCGCCTTCGGTCGCCACCGGTTGCGGGGTACGGTCGGCGGCGGCGGCCAGCCACTCTTCGCGAAACCATTGGGCCTGCCAGGGGACAACGACCCGGTTCTTCTGGCCGCGAAAGTCGACCAGGTAGAGCGCGATGCCGTGGGTGCCGCTGGGATTGAACTCCACCACTTCGCCGACCGCGCCATCGAACCGCGCTTCGGGCCAGGTCGTGTAGAGAACGCTAATGCCGACCACGCCGCGTTTATTGATCCCTTTTGGCATCTCGACCCGGACGAGGTCGCCAACCACGAACTCCGCCATCGTTCCCCACCTCCCCGACCATCACCTTGTCTAGTGCCAGTATAGCGATCAGGACGCCGGCCCGGTCCAAGCCAGCCATTTTCGTTCCCGATGAATAATATCAATATGTATATTGACATTGTTCATACAAGATGATACATTTCTGACGTCAGGCGCTGTGCCGCCGCTCCACTAGAGCAGCGCCCCGTGATCGGAGTCAGCCTCGTGTCCATACCGCAAGTCATTGGTCGCTGTCCCGTCTGCGATAACGAGCTCAACGTCACCCGGCTTCACTGCGCCGCCTGCGACACCAAGATCGAGGGCCGCTTCCGGCTCAGCCGGTTCCAGCGCCTCACCAGTGAGCAGCTGACGTTTCTCGAAGTATTTGTGAAGAATCGCGGCATCATCAAAGATGTCGAGGCCGAGCTCGGCATCTCCTACCCCACCGTCCGCGCCCGCCTCGATGACGTCCTCCGCGGGCTGGGCTTTCCAACCGGCGGCGATGACGATCCGCGACCATCGCCGCGTCTCATGCAAGCCCAAGCCCGCGAGGAGCGACGGCGAATCCTCGAACACCTTCGCGAGAAGCGGATCACCGCGGATGAAGCGGCCCGCCAGCTCGCAAGCCAGCCGGAACGCTAGACGCGGACCAACAGTCCGCCACATAGGAGCCGATGCCGATGAGCGATCTCCAATCACCCCGGCCATCCCGCAAGAGCATTACCCGGGAAGAACGACTCGAAGTCCTTCGCCTCCTGGAAACCGGCGATATTTCCGCCGGCGAGGCGGACGCGCTCCTGGACGCGCTCGATGCCGCCGACCAGGCCGGCGCCCGCGGCGGCGAGCCATTCGGCCCGGTGGCTCGGGCCCGCAATGTCCGTGTCCGGATCAGTGATCCAGTTACGGGCAAGACCTCGATCAATCTGGTGCTACCGTTGGGATTCATCGAAGCGGGACTCAATCTCGCCCGCCGGTTCGCCCCGGACAAGGTGCCGACGCTCGATTCGATTCGCCAAAGCGTCACCGCCGGCACCACCGGCACCTTGGTCGATGTCTTCGACAAGAACGAGCGGATCGAGGTCATCATCGAATGATACTCCTGGTCAACCGCGCGGCCCCACACCGTCAGCACCGCCGCCGCCACACGGACAACGGAGGGTTAGGAATGTCGGCACATCGTTCTGACAACCGAATCGAAGAGATCGTTCATGTCGATCCGGCGCGGCCGGTCGAAATCGCGATCGAGAACCCCAACGGCGTGGTGCTCGTGCGAGGCTGCGATCGGGCGGACATCCTCGTTCGGGCCGAGAAGCACGGCAACAAGTCCTCCGCCATCTACCAGGAAACCGAATTTTGGATCGACGTCGATGGGGCGCGGGTCACGATCAGCCCGGTGATCCCGCCGCGCCAGTCCGGCATGCCATCCGTGTCGGTGGATCTCGACCTCGATCTCGGTCCCGACTTTGTGCGCGACCTGCTCGGCCCCGGCCGCAACCGCGGGGACCGGGAGCAGCGCCGTCACGAGCGCCGGCAACGCCGGGGTCGCGGCTTCTCGTTCAAATGGGACAACAGCGACGTCTCGTACGAGATCGAAGTGGAGGTGCCGCACTCGCTCGACTGCCGGCTCGGGATCAACACCGCCTCGGGCGATGTCGAGGTTCGTGACCTGACCGGCGCCATTGCCGTGCATACCGCCTCCGGCGACGCTGTTCTGACGCGACTGATGGGCGACATCGCGTTCAACACGGCCAGCGGCGACCTCAGAATTGACCACGCCAAGGGGCAACTAGCCTGTCGCAGTGCCAGCGGTGATGCCCGGGTTGAGCGCTCCGCGTACGATGCGTTTGGGTTCCATTCCGCGAGTGGCGACGTCCATCTCGATGCCGCGCTCACCGGCGACGGCCCCTTTCGGATCGAGACGGTCAGCGGCGATACCCGGCTGGCGATCGTCGCCCTCAATCCGGATTCGGGAGCGGAGCGGGGGATCGAGGTCGCCTTCCAAACCATGTCTGGCGACGCGCTGCTTGATCGCGCGTTTCAGCGCCAGGGCGCCGGTCGCTGGCGCTGGCTGGCCGGCGGCACGGAGCCCGGCCCCCGGCTGGCCGTGACCTCGGTCAGCGGCGACCTCCATGGGGCGCTGGGCGCCTCGCCCGAGGCCAGGGCACTCGGCCTGCACACCGAGCCTCCGCCCATGACGCCAGCCCCGCCAGCCCCGCCAGCCCCTGACGCGCCAGCCGTGCCACCGGCCCCGTCGTCGCCGATCGCCTCTCCCACGCCCCCGGCGGTGGCCACGGCTGCTGACCGCGCGGAGACCGGTACCGTCCACACCGGTGGACTCGACGACCACCAACCCGCCGCCTCGGCGGCAGCTGACCGGCTAGCCCTGCTGGAAGCGGTGGAGCGAGGAGAGATTGACATCGAAGAAGCCTTGCAACGCCTCGAAGACCGGAAGGAACCCGACGCTGGGCCAGCCTAGGCGCCCGCCCGGCGACGGGCAAGGTGCGTTTGGTTCGAGATGAATGCCGGTCGGAGGACTGGCCGAAATGGAAGGAGCTTGTCGTGAATCACACGCCGTTCAGTTACGAACCGCACATCCGGCACGCCATCGAGCGAATCGCGGAAGACCGCGAGCTGACCTCCCCGCTCGACCCCAACGCTCCGACCATGGTGGCCAATGCGCGACAGCGCCTCGGATCGGTCCTGATCGCGATCGGAGAGCGAGTGGGCGGCCCCGCCGTCCGCGGCCATCGGCAGGTCACGCCGCAACCGAGCCACACCCCCTTGCTGAGCTTCTAAGCTCGGAGGCGTGAGGCGTGAGGCGTGAGGCGTGAGGCGTGAAGAGGATGGGGCGGGCACGTTCGCGGGGTCATGACC
>JACCYK010000561.1 GCA_013696525.1 Chloroflexia bacterium | reverse complement strand
GAGCAGGACCGTGCTGCTACCCTTTCACGCTACCCTTTCACGGCGATGGCGGCGCTCACCGCCAAAGACCGGGTCCAGCGCGGAGTCCGAGCGGATGAACCACGACGACCATGTCCGGCTCATCGCCGGGGGCATCGACGGCGATGCTGGCGGTGAATGGGCCGACCTCGGGGCGGGCGCGGGGGCGTTCAGCCTGGCGTTGCGTGATCTAGCGGGATCAGGCACCGTGATCCATGCCGTCGATCGCGATGCGTCGGCATTACAGGAGTTGCGGCAGGAGGCCGAGCGGCGCTTTCCGGGCACGGCCCTTCACCTCATACAGGCCGACATGACCGCCCCGCTCGCCCTCCCGCCGCTCGACGGCATCATCGCCGCCAACGCCATCCACTACGTGGCGGACCAGGTGGCGCTGCTCGATCGCTGGCGGCGCTATCTGAAGCCGGCCGGGCGGCTCATCCTGGTCGAGTACGACAGCGATCATGGCAACCGTTGGGTGCCGTATCCGGTGTCGTTCGCCGCCCTGCCGGCGCTGGCGCGGCGGGCGGGCTTCGGCGAACCGACCCTGCTCGGCACCAGGCCATCCCGCTATCTCGAACGGATCTACGCCGCTGTCATGGTCCCAGTTCCCGTTCAGCAGAGGCACATCGGCCTCAGGTCCGGTCACGATCAAGGGCGAGACTCAACCAATCGGCTTGGATAAACGCGTTCTCCCTGGATGACTGAACCCTTGGCACGATCCTACGGCGATGCGGGGCTGTCCAATCGCGCCAGCGCATGCGTGACATCGCGCTCCAGATCGACGACATCCTCAAACCCGACCGAAAGCCGCGGCCAGCTCGTTCCCGCCAGGGGCCAAATGAGCGTGCCACAGTCACCGAGGCTGACGGCGATGGCCGGGAGCTCCAGGGCATCGAGTAACGGGCCGACGGCTCGCTCGCCGCCGGCAAGCTCAAACGCCAGCATGCCGCCAAACCGATCGCCGACGAGACGCCGGGCGACCTCGTGCCGCGGGTGGGACGCAAGACCGGGATGCCGCACGGCCGCGACCGCGGGGTGGCCAGCCAGGAGCTTGGCCACGGCCGCCGCGTTGCCGCTGTGCCGCTCGACCCGCGGGGGCAAGGTCTTGGCCCCGCTCAGGAGCAACCAGGCGGGAAAGGCGCCCATCGTGCCGCCCAGGCGGGGGAGCAAGCGGCGGATAGCCGCCACGGTCGGTTTGGCGCCGCGGACGATCCCACCCAGCACGTTGCCATGACCGGACAGGTACTTGGTCGCGCTATGCACGACCACCGTCGCGCCGTGTTCCACCGGGCGCAACAGCGCCGGTGAGAGGAACGTGTTGTCCACCACCAGCGGGATCCCTCGTCGTGCCGCCAACGATCCGAGCCCGGCCAGATCGATAACCGTGAGCAGCGGATTCGAGAACGGCTCGCAAAACAGGGCCCGGGTCTCCGCCGTGATCGCCGCCTCCACCGCGGCGAGGTCCGTGAAATCGACCAGGTCCACGGTCGCGCCGAACGCCGGGAGGTCACTCACCACCAACTCTTTTATCACCGCGTAGAGGTCGGAGGACGCGACCAGATGCCCGCCGCCGGCGAGGAGATGGAGCAGCGTGGCGCTGATCGCGGCCATGCCGGTGGCGGTGGCGACCGCGTCCGCCGTGCCCTCCAGGTCGGCCAGCTTCAGCTCGAGGCAACGGACCGTGGGGTTCCCGTCGCGAGCATAGAGAAAATGCGGGGCGCCGTCCCGCCAAGCCTTGACTCCCTGGTAGGAGCGGAAGGCAAAGGTAGCGTTCTGGTAGATCGGCACCCCGTTGGCCCCGGTCGAGGGATCGGGGGCTTCGCCGGCGTGGATGCTCCGCGTACTGAGGCCGAAGCGCTGGGCCATGTGCTGCTCCTCTCCCGATGTCGAGCCCGTTGCCGGACGCCTGGCGGCAGGGTCATCCCCGCCCGTCGCCAAGGAATAGTCGCGCATTGCGGCGGCTGGGCTCGTCGTCGCGGCCGGCAAGCGTCGCCCGGCGAGCGCCCGCCGCGATCGGGCGCGGCGGGAACGCTTCATTGGCTAGCCCCGTGCTCAACCGGTGCCGGTGTGGGGTGAGATATGGTTGGGGGGTGCCCACCTTGCCGCCCGCCTAGGGTCTCGGCCATTACGGCGGCGACCACGATCCCTGAAGCCAGCGTGAGCAGCCCGCCAAGCCCGATCGCCCAGCGGAGGCCGGATAGGTCGGCCACCACGCCGGTCAGCAAGGCGCCGATCGCGTACCCGCCGTCCCGCCACAAGCGGTAGACACCGACGGACGAAGCCCGCCACTCGGGATGGGCGATGTCGCCGATCGCTGCCAGCAGGGTCGGATAGACCATCGCCGTGCCCAGCCCCAGGATGACGGCGCCGGACGCCCACGGCCAGAATCCAGTGGTGGCGATAATCAGGAAGATTCCTATCGACTGGACTCCCATGCCGCCGGCGATGAAGGGTTTGCGGCCGCGGCGGTCCGAGAGAGCGCCGGTGACCAATTGAGCAAGGCCCCAGACGCCGGGGTAGAGCGCGGCCAGGATCGCGACCTGGTCGATGCTCAGCCCGCCGGCCGCGAAGAAGAGCGGGAACAGCCCCCACGCCATCCCATCGTTGAGGTTGTTGACCAAGCCGGCCTGGCTCGTCGCGAAGAGCGAGCGATTCTGCCAACTCGTCAACAGAAAGATATCGCGAAAGGAGGGAGGCGTTCGTGGCGCCGTGCCCGGCTGGAGCGTCGCCTCAAACCGGGCGTGGTCGCGCGTGTCACGCACGAAACCGATCGAGAGGATCAGGCCGGCCGCGGCAAAGACGACACCCAGATAAAACGGCTCTGGCCGGAGGCCGTAGATGCTGGCCAGGTAGCCGGAGGCCAGCGCCGCTCCCGCCGCGAAGAGGTACCCCGCGGCCTCGTTCAGCCCCATCGCGAAGCCCCGCCGGGCCGACCCGACGAGATCGATCTTCATAATGACCGTGGTTGACCAACACAGCCCCTGGTTGACGCCGAGGAGCACATTGGCGAAGACGATCCACTCCCAGGCCGGCGCGAACATAATTAAGAATGGCACGGGCAGGCCGATCAGCCAGCCAACGACGAGGATCTGCTTGCGGCCGATCCGGTCGGAGAAGCGGCCGGCCACCAGGTTGGCTAGGGCTTTGACGACCCCGAAGGCGACGATGAAGGAGAGGGCGATCGTGCGGGAGGCGAGGCCAAATTCCTCCTCCGCCAGCAACGGCACGAGCGTTCGTTCCAACCCGACCATGCCGCCGACAAACGCATTGATGAGGACCAGCAGGGCAAATTGGTGCCAGTTCTCACGCAATCCGAGCCGGACCGCCGGCGCCCGCTCCGGACCGCTAGGAGATTGCACAGCGGTTTGCTCCAGCCTCAAGCTCCATCGGGTCGCTGGCCGGCGGTTCCCCGGCCTCGTTGAGGCTGACGATGCGGGCATGATTCGGCGGCGTCGGCGGGATGCGAGCGAGGATCGTGGCCACAAACTCCGCTTCCGGCAGCCGGAGCGTCAGGACCCGATCGTGAACCTCGCCGAGCGGCGCCGCGAGCGGCCGGCCGTCGAATGGCACCGGCTCGCTCGTATGGCCGGGCAGCACGACCGTGTCGGAAGGGAGCGAGCTCAGCTCCCGCAGCGACTGGAACAGCAGGCGGGCTCGCTCCCGGGCCGCCCCGGCGCTCGTTTCAAGGTCCGGCCGTCCCACGCCGTCCAGAAACAGGGTGTCGCCGGTCAAGATGGCGCTCCCATCGAGGAGGTAACTCATGCTTTCAGGCGAGTGGCCGGGCGTCCGGCGGACCCGCAGGGTCGATGCCCCGATCCGGACCATGTCCCCATCGTGAAGCGGATGAAACGGGTAGCGAATTCGTTGCTGCGCCGGCAACGAGAGCGTCGCCCCGGTGAGCGTCGCCAGCGCCCGGGAACGGCTCAGGTGATCGGCATGGACATGGGTGTCCAGCACTTGGGTGATCGTCCAGCCGTGGCTATCAGCGAGATCCATGTACACCGCGGGATCGAGCGCGGCGTCGATCACCGCCGCCTCGTTCCCTTCGGCGATCAGGTACGAGAGGCAGCCCTTGCCGGTCCGCCGCACCTGGATCACGGTGGCGGAGGTGGCGGACACCGGAACCTGGGCAATGTTCCAGGCGAGGCTCCAGGCCCGCATCCCGCCGGCGAGCGAGCGGGCGTCGTAGCCGCGGGCACGCAACTGTTGCATCGCCGTCTGGCTGACCTTGCCGGCGCCGCGGACGGTCACCACGAGGCCTTCGGCCGGCAGGTCGATCTCGGCCAGCGCGTCCGCGTCGCTGGCCTTAAGCGCCACATAGGCGTCCAGATGGCGACTGCCGGGAATGGACCATTCCGCTCGCTCCGCGGCTGGGCGGACAACCAGCACGGCACGGGTTGGCCATCCTCGAGATAGTCCCGCAACTCGTCAACGTCAATCGTCGGTGCAGGGTGGTGGCGCATCATGCGATGGAGACTCCTCTTGTCAGACCGCGCCGCGCACGATCCCGTGACTCGCCTGACTCAGCGGGGATGGCTCTCGCGAGCTTCAACGATCGCGATGATAAGAGCCGCCATCTATGATTCCCAATAGACGTTCCTTATATGATGCATAATGATGATCCCGACTCGACCGCTCAGGGACATGCTCGTGCAAGATCGACCAACGCTCCAAGCCCTGGCGCTCTTTGCCGCGGTTATCCGCCACGGTACGATGACCGCCGCGGCCGAGGCGGTTGGCATCAGCCAGCCAGCGATCTCCGCGCAAATCCGCGTCTTGGAGCGCCACTACAACACCCGCCTGTTGCAGCGCGAGGACCGGGGCAGTTTCCCGACCCCCGCCGGGCGGCTGGTCGCCGGCTACGCGACACGGGTGGTCGCCCTCGTCGACGAGCTCGAGCGGGCGGTTGCGGAATTGGAGAACCTAAGCACCGGAGCGCTGGTGGTTGGCGCCAGCACGACCGTCGGCGAGCACCTGCTCCCCACGTACCTTGGCCGCTTCCATCTCACCCATCCGGCCGTGCGCCTGTCAATGAAGATTGGGAACAGTGCCGAGGCCACCCGGATGGTCGTCGACCGGGCGCTCGATTTTGCCATTGTCGGCCAGCAACCAGCTGATCCCGATCTCCTCGTCGAGCCGGTGCTGCGTGACCGCATCGTCGCCTTTGTGGCGCCCGGTGATCCCTTGCTCGACGCCACGCCGATTGACCCACCGGCCTTGTGTGGACGCCAATTCGTGATGCGTGAGATGGGCTCGGCGACGCGGGCGCTGGCCGAAACGTGCCTCAGCCGGGCGAGTTGCGGGCCGGGGCACGTCATCGAGCTGGGGAGCAACGAAGCCGTCAAGCGGGCCGTCGAGGCGGGGTTGGGCATCGGCCTCCTCTCAACTCATGCCATCGAAGCCGAGCGGATGGCGGGTCTCCTCCATGATCTCCCCATCGCGGGGTGGCGCTGCGGCCGATCATTCTGGTTGATCCAGCGCCGCGACCGCACGCTGACCCGCGCCGCGCAAGCCTTTCTTGCACTGCTGCCGCGCCAACCCTAACGTGCCGGCGACAATGGAAGCAGGCGCTGGCGCGGCGGAAGAATCATTGCGACCGTCGATTCGGACATCAGCTGATCAACCCATCCCAAGAAACGGACGTGGAACCTTCACAGCGGTCTCAGGACACGTTCTGCTGATGACGGGTTGCCGAGGGGGGATCTGATCCACTCACCGCTATTGGCTGGCTGATTCGCGGGGCAGGAACGTATCCCAGCCGATGAGATCGGCCCCCGGCGTCTCGGCGATGGCGACCAGGGCGAAGGTCAGCACCTCGCACCCCTCTTCGAGGTGCCCGCCCATCGCGACGTGCGGCGTGGAGAAGGTAACGTGGGCGTGAACCTGGCCGGCCGCGATGGCGCCGGTGACGGTCAGGATGTCGAAGGCCCCGACGCCTTCGATAAATGTGTTGCCGGGCGGCAGGTTCGTCGTCCGCACGACATGAAAGTGGTAGCTGGCCAGCGATCCGGCGCCGCTGAGGAACACCCCGCTCTTGATCCCAGCCTCGGCTACCCCCTGTCGTAGCGCGACCAGCAAATCTTCGCCGGTCTCAGCCCGGACATAGACGATGCGCGACACCGCCGAGCCATGAATCTTCATCGTCCACGTTCTCCGTTATTACGACTCACGACTCACGACTCACGACTCACGACTCCGGCATTGTGACAGATGAGCAAGATCGGAGAAGCACGCCCCACCGCCGTCTGCTACTCTGTACGTAC
>JACCYK010000553.1 GCA_013696525.1 Chloroflexia bacterium | reverse complement strand
CCGCCACCCAGGCCACGGTCCTCGACGCGCTCGAAACGACCTATCCGGTCCTGCGCGGCACAATTCGCGATCCCGCCACCCGGCAACGGCGGCCCCTGGTGCGGTTCTTTGCCTGCGAGCGGGACCTCTCCCACGAGCCGGCGGACGCCCCCCTGCCCGAGGCGGTGGCGACCGGGACGGAGCCGTTCCTGGTCGTGGGGGCGATGGCCGGCGGCTAGCCTGCCGCCTCCGCCCCGCGCGGCCATGCTCGCGCGGGACCGCTCGTCGCCTGGCGTGGTGCGTGCGATCATGCCAGGGTGGTTGGGGCTCGCCCCGGCTTGGCTCGCCCCAACCTGGTTGGGAATGAGCGCGAAGCGGATGCGGAAGGGGATCAGGACAAGATGCCGCGGATTGTGATGGAAGGCATCGCCGAGACGACGTGCGACGAGGGCCGGCGACTTGTGTTGTGCATCGAGGATGCCGGGGTCGACATCCTGCATCGTTGCGGCGGGAACGCGCGATGTACGACCTGCCGGGTCGAGGTCATCGACGGCGATCCCGGCCCGGTGACACCGGCCGAGGAGGAACGGCTGGGCCGGGTCGAGGAACGAACGGCGACCATGCGGCTGTCCTGTCAAATCCAGGTGCGAGACGAGCTAACCGTCCGGGTCGGGCGCCGGTTGCGGGACAATCCGGAGATGGGCGATGCCGGACCGCGCCCGATCGAGTGGCCGGCCGATCATCCGCTGCCGCCTGACGACTGACGTGGCGGCCCCGGCAAGCGATCGCGATGTGATGCGCGGTGAACGCCGTCTGGCCGCGGTCCGTGATCGCGGACCGGTACGGCGCATGGCCGGTCGGCAACGAGCACGCGATGGCCCGCCCGGGCCATGGCAAGAAGGGAAACATGATGGCTCGACGAGTTGTGGTCACGGAGTTCCTGTCGCTCGATGGCGTGATGGAAGCGCCGCATGAGTGGCATTTCGACTTCTGGTCCGATGAGATGGGAACCTTCAAGCTGGACGAGCTGTTTGCCTCCGATGCCCTGCTGCTGGGCCGTGTCACCTACGAGGGGTTCGCCGCCGTCTGGCCGACGATGACAGATGAAGCCGGCTTTGCCGACCGGATTAACAGCCTGCCCAAGTACGTGGTGTCCACCACCCTGACCGATCCCCTGGCGTGGAACAACTCGACGCTGATCACGGAGAACGTGGCGGAGGAAGTCACCAAGCTCAAGCAGGAGCCCGGCCAGGAGATCCAAGTGGCCGGCAGCGGCAACCTGATCCAGACGTTGATGCGGCACGACCTCGTCGATGAGTACCGGCTGATGGTGCATCCCGTCGTGGTCGGCAGCGGCCAGCGCCTGTTCGCGGGCGACACCGGGAAAACCACGCTCCGGCTGGCAAAAACCACACCGTTGCCAAACGGCGTCATCGTCCTCTCCTACGAGCCGCAACGGAGCGCGTAGGCACGCCCGTGCCCGCTCATTCCGCCCTCGTTTTCGCGCGCGGACCTCGCCCCCGACCGGTTGACCGGGAGCGAGGTCGTCGCGATCGCGTGGTGCATGTAACCAAAGACTAATCCGCCGGCACCGCCTCTGCCCCCGCCGGCACCTCGATGCCCAGCCCTTGCGCCACCCGCGCCCCGTACTCAGGGTCGCACTGGCGGAAGTGCGCCACCATCCGGCCCTGGATCTCCCGGTTGCAGTGGCTCAGGTTGGTGACGAGGTTGAGGATCAGGTCGTCGCGCTCCCAGGCCTCGATCGCTCGGTACCGCTCGCCCGCTTGCTGGTACGGATTCGTCCGCTCGATCGCCTGGCGGACGAGGTTGCCCGCGATGTACGGGGTTGACGGCGGCCCGCTCGGCACTGCCTCCGTGAGGCCGCCCAGGCTGTTCGGCTCGTAGTTGACGTGCGGGTTGCTGCTGGAATCGGCGCTATCGACGTGGTAGGTCATCTGGCCGTCCCGCTGGTTGGTGTCCACTTGGCGGTGCGGCTGGTTCACCGGGAGCTGCAAGTAGTTCGGGCCGACTCGGTAGCGCTGGGTATCGGAGTAGGAGAGGGTGCGCCCGACCAACATCTTGTCGTCCGAGAAGTCGAGACCGTCGACCAGGACCCCGGTGCCGAAGGCGGCCTGCTCCACCTCGGCGAAGTAGTTGGCCGGGTTGCGATCCAGCACCATCCGTCCCACCGGCCGGAGCGGGAAGACATCCTCCGGCCAGATCTTGGTGTCGTCGAGGGGATCGAAGTCCAGCTCCGGATGCTCGTCGTCCGCCATGATCTGGACGCAGAATTCCCACTCCGGGTAGTCGCCGCGCGCAATCGCCTCGTAGAGGTCCTGCGTCGCGTGGTTGAAGTTCGTGGCCTGAATTTCCGCCGCCTGCGCTTCCGTCAGCGACTTCACACCCTGCTTCGGCTTCCAGTGGTACTTGACCAGGACCGCGTCGCCGGCGGCGTTCACCCAACGATAGGTATTGACGCCGAATCCCTCCTGATGCCGGTAATCGGCCGGGATGCCGCGGGGGCTGAACAGCCAGGTCAGCATGTGCATCGATTCCGGGGTCAGGCTCATGAAGTCGAAGATCCGTTGCGGATCCTGGCGGTTGGTGACCGGGTCCGGCTTGAGCGAGTGGATGACGTCGGGGAACTTGATCGCATCGCGAATGAAAAAGACCGGCAGGTTGTTGCCGACCAGATCCCAGTTGCCATCCTCGGTGTAGAACTTGGTGGCGAAGCCGCGGGGGTCACGCAACGTCTCCGGCGAGGTGCCGCCGTGGATCACGGTCGAGAAGCGGACGAACATCGGCGTCCGCTTGCCCTTTTCCTGAAAGAGCTTGGCCCGCGTGAAGGTGCTGATCGGCTCGTCACCCGCCAGGCCAGTCGCCTCGAAGAAGCCGTGGGCGCCGGCGCCGCGAGCATGGACCACCCGTTCCGGGATCCGCTCGCGGTCGAAGTGGGTGATCTTCTCGATGAAATGGTAGTTCTCCAGCGTCGCCGGGCCGCGGCTGCCGACCGTGCGCTGGTTCTGGTTGTCGGTCACGGGATGGCCCTGGCGGGTGGTTAGGATCGGTTTCCCGTCCGCGCCGCTCCCCGGCTTCCCGTTCGTTGCGCCATCGCTCATACGAGTCCTCCTGACAATGATGCCCAGCTGAATGGCCGTGCTAGATGAGCAGGTGAACCGGCCATTGCGCGGCTGTGCCGGTCCCCGG
>JACCYK010000551.1 GCA_013696525.1 Chloroflexia bacterium | reverse complement strand
CCCCCATCCCACTTCGCCAAAAACTGCTCGGCGGTCAACCCGGTAACTCGCCGGACCTCCGCTTCGAACAGGGCTAACGCCTGCTCGCGAGGCAACACCGAAGGTATTCGATCAGTCGTCTTCCGTGTCGCCAGTGCCATCAATCGTCCTCACTTCCTCCGCGCATAGTATCAAATTCGAGTCAATCATCGGGTTCCGGCCGCCCTGGCCCGGGACCTGCCAGCGGCAGCGGAACCGGGCGGATGGCAGCAAACATGCGACAATGACCGTCACGGTCGCTATCTCGTGTTTCGACGCGAACCCGCATGTGACCCCGCGCTCAGGAGTCGTCCTCACGTTCGTGCAACGACGCGGTTGAAATAGCTTCACTGGCGGCTCGCCAGTGGGAGGAATCATGCTCTCCCCCGTTTCGGATCGTGCGCCACTGCCCACGCCGGACCATGTCGTGTTTGATCGCTTCTCACCGCCCATCCCGTTGGAGGTCGCCAAGCGGACCCTGCGCGGGGTCGCCGGCGTCTACGCCGTGCTGGACCTCTTGCCGGATCGCGATCTCGTGCTCGACGTCGGCTTGACCGATGACGATCTGGCGAAGCGATTGGCCGACCCCCATGACACCTTCTGCTGGGCCGGCCGCGCCCGCGGCACCGTCGCCATCTCCTACTGCGCGATCCCCGGCATGACCCTGGAGCCGTGGGTCGAGCGGCGCCGGGTCGAGCGCTACATCCGCCGCACCTTCCGCCCCGCCTGCCGCGACGAGTGACGGCGCTCGACCTTCCGTCTCACGATGGTCGCCACCCGGCAAGGTGCTGTTCACCTGTTCGCGTCGGCCAGGTGACGACCAGTGGCCGCGGTTGATGCGTGACCACGATGTCGCACGGTGGATCAGCTGAACTGGCAGTGATCTTCACCAGGTCCGTGCCCTCGACATCGCATTCCAAATCAGTGGGATACTTGCCGTGACGTTCCGGCGATTGGCAAGCGCCGTGCGTTCGCATCCCGCTAGGCACGGCCGCGTCGTGCCGCCGGCTCAGCTCCGAGGAGGTTTTTCTTGGCTGTCGCAATCGATACGTCGCTCGAAACCAAGGCCATCAACTCCATTCGCACGCTCTCGATCGATGCCGTGCAACAGGCCAACTCCGGGCACCCCGGCATGCCGTTGGGCGCCGCGCCGATGGCCTACGTGCTCTGGACCGAGTTCCTCCGGCACAACCCGCGCGATCCCAAGTGGCCGAACCGCGACCGCTTCGTCCTCTCCGGCGGCCACGGCTCGATGCTGCTCTACTCCCTGCTCTATCTCACCGGCTACGATCTGCCGTTGAATGAGCTGAAGCGCTTCCGCCAGCTCGGCTCGATGACGCCAGGCCACCCGGAGCTCGGCCGCGCTCCCGGCGTCGAGGTGACGACCGGGCCGCTGGGCCAGGGCTTCGGCAACGGGGTCGGGATGGCCATCGCCGAGGCGTTCCTGGCCGCTCGCTACAACCGGCCCGACCACGAGATCATCAATCACTCTACCTACGGCATCGTCTCCGACGGCGACATCATGGAAGGCGTCGCCGCCGAGTCGGCCTCACTGGCCGGCCACCTCGGCCTCGGCAAGCTCATCTATCTCTACGATCAGAATGAGATCACCCTGGCCGGGACCAGTGGCATCTCCTTCACCGAGGACGTGCCGAAGCGGTTTGAGGCCCTCGGCTGGCACACGCGGACGATTGATGGCCAGGATACGGACGCGGTGCGACGCGCCCTAGACGAGGCGCGGGCTGAGCATGCCCGGCCGTCGCTGATCTGCTCCCAAACCATCATCGGCTTCGGCTCGCCGAAAGCGAATACCTTCGGCGTCCACGGCTCCCCGCTGGGTCCGGAGGCGGTCAAAGCGACGAAGGAGGCGCTGGACTGGCCGCTGACGCCCCCCTTCTATGTGCCGGATGATGCCCTGGCGCTGTTTCGAGGCGCCGAGGAAGCGGGGGACGCGGCCCAGCATGAATGGCAGTCTCGCTTCGAGGCGTACCTCGCCGCCTACCCGACGGAGGCGGCGGAGCTGATCCGGGCCCTGGCCGGGGAGCTGCCGGAGGGCTGGGACGCCGACCTGCCGAAATGGGAGGCGGGCGGCAAGCCGCTCGCTACCCGCAAGGCGTCGGGCGAGACGATCGCCGCCTTCTTCCCCAAGATTCCGACCTTCATCGGCGGCTCGGCCGACCTCAACCCTTCCACCAACACCGGGATGAAGGGCGCCGGCGATTTCCAGCGGCCGGACGGCAACCCCGATCCCAGCATCCAGCAAGGTCTCCTTGGCGGCCCCTGGGGCTACGACGGCCGCAACATCCACTTCGGGGTCCGTGAGCACGCGATGGGCAGCGCGGTCAACGGGATGGCCGCCCACGGCGGGGTGATCCCCTTCGGCGCCACCTTCCTCGTCTTCTCCGATTACTGCCGGCCCGCGATCCGGCTGGCCGCCCTCTCCCACTTGAAGTCGATCTTCGTCTTCACCCACGACAGCATCGCCGTCGGTGAGGACGGCCCCACCCACGAGCCGGTCGAGCAGGTGATGAGCCTGCTCACGATCCCAAACCTCACCCTTGTCCGCCCCGCCGACGCCAACGAAACGGTGGATGCCTGGCGAATCGCCCTCACGAACAGCGGCGCCACCGCCGTGATCCTCTCCCGCCAAGATTTGGCGATCCTCGATCGGACGGGCGCCACCGGCACCGCGCTGCAAGGCGGCTACATCCTGGCCGGCGGCGAGGGCGACCCGGACGTGGTGCTGATCGGGACCGGCTCCGAGGTCGAGCTGGCGGTCAATGCCCGCGGCCTCCTGGCCGAGCATGGGGTGCAAGCGCGGGTGGTCAGCCTGCCGAGCTGGGAGGTCTTCGACACTCAGAAGGCCGCCTACAAACGGCGGGTGCTGGGCCCGGCGGGAACACCGCGGGTCTCGGTCGAGGCCGGCACCACGCTCGGCTGGTGCCGGTACACCGGCGCCCGCGGCGCCCATGTCGGGATCGACACCTTCGGCGCTTCCGGCCCCGGGGCCGAGGTGCTGGCGCATTTCGGGTTCACCAAGGAACGGGTCGCCGCCACCGCCTTGCGCCTCTTAGGCAAGGACGACCTGGCCCGCCAGATCGATCAGACGGACGGCGGCGACACCGCCGGCGAGGAAGCCGAAGGCGATGAGGGCCATTCCTAACCAGAGTCAACTCATTTAGTTGAAAGGAGCGCCACGATGGCCACGACCACGATCCAAGACCTGTTCCACAAAGAGAGCCAGAGCGTCTGGCAGGACGACATCAGCCGCGACATGCTGATCAGCGGCGCCCTGCAACGTTCGATTGACGAGATCGGGATCCGGGGGCTGACCTCCAACCCGACCATCTTCGAGAAGGCGATCGCCAGCGGCCACGCCTACGATGACGACGTCGCCAAGCTGCTCCGCCTCGGGCTCGACGCCGCCGGCATCTTCGAGGCGGTAGCGGTCCAGGATATCCAGGATGCCTGCGACCGCTTCCGGCCGATCTACGACGCCAGCGACGGCGGCGACGGCTTCGTCTCGATCGAGGTTTCGCCCGGCGCCGCCCGCGATCCGGAGCTGACCCGGACGGAAGCGCGTCAGCTCTGGGGCGCGGTCGATCGGCCGAACCTGATGGTCAAGATCCCCGGCACCGCCGAGGGCGTTGCGGTCGTCAAGGAGATGCTCTCGCTCGGTCTCAATATCAACATCACGCTGCTCTTCTCGACCGAGAGCTACGAGCAAGTCGCCATCGCCTACATCGAGGCGATCGAACAGCGTCACGCTCAGAACGACCCGATCGACCGGGTGGCGTCGGTGGCCTCCTTCTTCGTCAGCCGGGTCGATGGCCTGGTCGACAAGCTCCTGGACGAGAAGATCGCGACGGCGCGCGACGAGGCAACGCAAGAGCGGCTGCGCCGCCTCAAGGGCAAGGCGGCGGTCGCCAACGCCAAGATCGCCTACGAAAAATTTCAGCGGCTGTTCGAGGGCGACCGCTTTACCCCGCTCCGCACCGCCGGGGCCAAGGTGCAGCGGCCGCTGTGGGCCAGCACCTCGGTCAAGAACCCGGCCTACCGCGACGTCCTCTATGTCGAGGAGCTGATCGGCCCCGACACCGTTAACACCATGCCTCGGCCGACGATTGAGGCCTTCCTCGACCACGGCATCGTCCGCCGCACGATCGATACCGGCCTCGACGACGCCCGCCGGGTGATGGCCGATCTGGCCGACGTTGGAATTGACATCACGGCCGTCACTCACAAACTGGAGGAGGATGGCATCGCCTCCTTCGTCGCCTCCTATGACGCGCTGTTGGCCGGGGTCGAGGCCAAACGGTCCCAGCTCGCCGAAGCGGTCGCGGCCGGGTGAGCGACACCGTCAGGGACACGAGTGCGCGCCCCGCGATCGCGATCGGGGTAGAACCACGAGCGATGATCCGATCGCTCAGCATCACCGTGGAGGGACCCATCGGATGAGACCGCTTCGATTCGGCTTCAAGACATCGCAGCAGCACACGACCTATGAGGAGATCGTCAAGGTCTGGGAGGCGGCGGACAAGATCCCGGTCTTCGAGCATGGCTGGTTGTTCGATCACTTCAATCCAATCGGACAGGACTCGGTCGAAGGGCCATGCCTGGAAGGGTGGACGGTGCTGAGCGCCCTGGCCGCCCGGACCGAACGGGTTCGGCTCGGCTTGATGACGACCGGCAACACCTACCGCCACCCGGCGATCCATGCTCACATCGCGGCCACCGCCGATATCGTCTCCGGCGGCCGGGTCGACTTTGGCATGGGCGCCGGCTGGAACGTCTACGAGCACGAGAGCATGGGCCTCCCGCTCTACCAGCCGGGGGAGCGGATTCGCCGCCTCGGCGAGGCGGCCGAGCTGACCAAGCTGCTCTGGACGCGGGCCGTAGTGGACTATGAGGGCCGGTACTACCAACTGAAGCAAGCCCGGCTCGATCCCAAGCCGGTCCAACAGCCGCACCCGCCGATCGTGATTGGCGGCGGCGGCGAGCAACTGACGCTGCGGGTGGTGGCGCGGCACGCCGACATCTGGAACTTCGGCGGCGGCGAGGTCGAGACCTTCACCCACAAGGTGGCGATTCTCCGTGAGCACTGCGCGGCGGTCGGCCGCGACCCGGACGAGATCGAGCTGTCGGCCCAAATCCGGGTCAAGTTCGATGATCTTGACGGCTCGGCCCGCGAGGTCCAGGCCCTGGCCAACGCCGGCGTCAGCCACCTCATCCTGATCCTGCCGCCCCCGTACAGGCCCGATCAGGTTACCCGCTTGGCGGAGGAGCTGATCCCCCGGATCGAGGCGCCGGCCACGAGCTAATCTTGGCGCATGTTACGATCAATTATGCATCGCATCCTCGTCAACACGGTACGTTAAAGGAACTCGGCCATGGCAACGACAACGCGGATGATGACGGTTGAGGACCTCGTACGGGATGGCGCCCCGGAAGGCCGCTGGGAGTTGATCAATGGTGAGCTGGTAGAGATGGTACCTGGCGGCGAAGACCACGGCATCTACGGGCTGGCAGTCGGCAGTTACCTCTACACATACGTCATCCCTCAGCAACTGGGGAGAGCGTTCGGCGCGGATACCGGCTTTGTTCTATCCGACGATCCGCCCGTCGTGCGAGTACCAGATGCGGCATTTGTGCGGGCCGCGCGTCTCCCGGCCGATCGTGATCGAAGTCGATCCCTACGTGTGGTTCCCGATATCGTCGCCGAGGTCATTTCCCCAAATGATCGGCCCGGTGAAGTTATCGCCAAGGTCATGCTCTGGCTCGATGCGGGGGCCGAGCTTGTCTGGCTGGTCGACCCCGGCCAGAAAACCGTCACCGTGTTCGACCGAGACCGGGCACCGCGCACCCTGACGATCGACCACACGCTCGACGGCGGCGAGGTCTTGCCCGGTTTCAAGCTCCCGGTCCGCGACATTTTTGCCGGCTGATCCAGATCGCGGCATGTCGGTTCGCCAGGCACCGCGATCCGATGCGAGGTGCAGCGGGCATCACCGTGCAATCCGCGTATGCTCAACGTTGAGGGATGCTCACGATGGCAACGACAACCCGATTGATGACAGTCGAGGACCTCGAACGGGACGGCGCTCCGGAAGGTCGCTGGGAGCTGATCAACGGGGAGTTGGTCGAGATGGCGCCGGCGAGTGACGATCACGGAGCGTATGGCGCGGCAATCATCGTGTACGTCGGATCCTATGTCGTCGGTCAGAAACTGGGGCGAATCTACAACTCGGAGACAGGATTCGTTGTTTCCGGCGATTCTCCGATGGTGCGGATGCCTGATGTCGCCGTTGTGCGTTACGACCACCTCCCTGAGGACCGCGACCGCGGCCGCTTGGTCCGCGCCGCGCCAGACTTCGCGGTCGAGGTCATCTCGCCATCTGACCGGCCGGGCGCGGTGCTTGCCAAGGTGATGATGTGGCTCGATGCCGGTGTCCGGTTAGTGTGGTTGGTCGACCCGGAGCTTCGAACCGTGACCGCCTTTGCTCCCAACGCGCCACCTCGTTCGCATACCATCGACCACACGCTTGACGGCGGTGATGTCTTGCCCGGCTTCACCCTCCCGGTGCGCGACATCTTTAGCGTCTGACCGGGAACCAATCGTCTCCTCCCCGAGTATCACAAGTGCGAACATGGCCACGTTGTCTCTGCTAGAGCAGGATCAAGGTGATTGTCCCGGTTCGAGCACATTACCCTTCGCCGCGGGAGGCCCAGCGATGCGCTCACGCTTTGGCGGCAGCCTGGCAATAGTCCTTACCATCGTTGTCGCGAGCTCGATTCAGTCCACCGGCCCACCAGCCGTCGCCACGGCCGAACGCGGAGATTCGGCGGGGATGCCGGCCACGGCATTCGTCGATTGCCCGGTGACTCCGCCGGTGCTGGCCGATCCGCCCGAACCAGAGCAACCGGAGGGAATGAGGCGAAATTCGCTCGGGCTCGCCTGGTGGTACATCAGTGACGACGGCCTGCTGTGGGTCGGCGCTGAGCCGTATCGTGAGACAGGTGGGGGAAAAGTGCTGTGGCTGAAGCCGATTGGCGCCACGCTCACGGTGACTGGGCACTCCCTCGACACCGAGCGCTCGACCCTCACCGCTCAAATTCCCGACGGCTACCCCGGCGATTACCAGGCTTCCGGTATCTTCTTCCCCACCGCTGGGTGCTGGGAAGTGACGGCACGAGCGGACGACAGCGTGCTGCGATTCGTCACCCACGTCGTTGAAGAAGGCGAAGCGCCACAATCAGGTCAACCCTGACGCTGCCACTACTGGCCACCCTGATCCCGGACGAAGACCCGATCTCCGACCGCAATCGTCACCGGCTCACCGTCGTAGGCGGCGTAATAGCCGCGCATGCCGTGATCGAGGAAGCGCACGCCCTCGGTCACGGTGCGGTCGGGCCGGCCATCGTCGGGGAAGCGCATCGCCCAGCGGGTGAACTCGACGCAGGGGGCGGCGACCATCACTCGCTCGATCGCGAGCCGCCGTCCGGCCTTGGTCACGATGGCGAGGCCCGGCGCTAGCTCCTCCTCGGTCCAGTGGCGGTCGGTGCCGACCAGGATGTTCTCGCCGGCCATGCCATCTGGCAGCGCATTGTCGAAGCGGTCACGCATCTCCGCGTAGTGCGAGGTGAAGCCGATCGAGAGGCCGTTGAGGCCTCGCCGCTGCTTCGTCGCCGCATGCCGGAGATGGTGGACATCGACCACCCGCGAGCCATCGGCCGGGAGGCCGATCGCCCCGTCCGGGTCAAGCTCCAGCGCCGGTACGGGCAGGAGGGGGCGTGGGTCGTAGCGCTTGCGCGGCGCCTCCCCCACTTTCAGGCTCGACACCTGCACTTGCAACACGATGATCGGCCCGATCTCGGGCATGGCACGCTTCCTATTTAGCCCGCCGGCAGCATCTCGGCCGTGACCCGGACCAGCAGCCGCGCCGCGCGCGCGATCGAGGTGACGCTGACCCATTCATCCGCCTCGTGGAAGCGGGAGCCGGTGGCGCCGACCTGGATGGTGGGGATCCCCGCCTCGCCCGAGAAGAGGTTGGCGTCGCCAAAACCGGTGTAGGTCCAGGTTGGCGGCCGCCCATGCTCGCGCTCAAAGGCGCGCCGCAGGGCGTCAACCAACGGATGATTCGGCTCGATCTCCCACGGCGGGTAATATGGGGGGTCCACCTGAAACTCGAAGGTTGCCGGCGAATCGAGGCGGTCCGCCAGCGCCCGCAGGTCGGCCAGGATCGTCTCCGCCGTCTCACCGGGGACGATCATCCGGTTGATCAGCACCCGCGCCCGCTCGGGCACCGTGATCACGTATTGGTCGCTGCCGCTGTGAAACGAAAGCACCGCCCGGGTCGCCGCGAACCGGGGATGCTCCGCCAGGGGGATCTCATCTAAGCGAGCGACGAGCTTGGCCGCCTCGATCGCGGCATTGACCCCGGCATCCGGCCACGAGGCATGGGTGGCCTTGCCGGTGACATCCATCCGGACCAGCACTTTGCCCACCGACCCCAGGCACGGCTCCATCGACGACTCGGTGACGATGCAGTAGTCCGCCGGCGGCCCATCGGCGATCACCGCCCGCGCTCCAATCGAGAACGCTTCTTCATCGACCACCGCGCTGAAGACGAGCGTGCCCCGCCAGAGCTCGCGGTTCCGGTCTAAGGCGCGGGTGGCCAGCATGGCCGCCGCCACGCCCGATTTCATGTCGCAGGCGCCCAGCCCGTAAAGGCGATCCCCCTCGCGCTTGCCTTGCCAGGGATCACACGACCATCCTTCGGCGGCCAACACGGTATCGGTGTGCCCGTTGAAGAGCATCGTCGGTCCCGGCCCATTCTCAATCCGGGCCACCACGTTCGGCCGGTCCCCCACCGTCTCCCGGAGCTCGGCCGCGATGTCGTTGTCATCCAGCCAGCCAGCGACGGCGCGCTGCACGTCCCCTTCCTCACCGGGATAGCTCCGAAACGAAACGAGGTGCGCGGTCAGCGCCCCTGCCTCTTCGGGGTCGGCCAGCGATTGGTCCAGGTCGTCATCCATGACCGCGCATTGCACCTTGCACTTGGGAGAAACGGCCGTGCGTCCCAGGGATTGGGGGCGGGGAGGACGTCGTCCCCGGCTAGCTAAGGTGAAACGAGGCCGGGAAATTAGGATCGGTCAGGGCGGGCCGGCCGGCCCCGAATGGCGCGATCGGGCAGTCGGTCTGGCCTCGCACCGCGAGATCAGCCAGAATCTTCCCGATCAGGGCGGCAAATTTGTACGCATGGGCGGCGCCCTGAGCGACGACCACTTGGGGCACCCCGGGCAGGGTGTCAATCGTGAAGTTGCGGTCCGGCGGCATCGTGTACAAGCAGGTCTTGGTCCGCAGCTCCGGGCCTAGAAACCCTGGGATGTGTCGTTCCAGGAAGGCGATCAGCGCGCGATGGGGACGCGGGTTCGGCTCGAAGGTGCGGGTCTCGGTCGTGACCCGGTCACCGCCACAGTCGATCGCGGCCTTGGTCGCCACCTCGCCGTAGACCGGGAAGCCGTAGAAATCCGGGCTGCCATGCCAGATGAAGATCGGGAACCGGTCCGGCGCGAACTCGCGCAAGTTCGGCGTGGCGAAGAAGGTCACTTGCTCCTGGAGGATGGTCAGCGGCCACGCGATGCCGAACGAGGCCAGCAACTGGTTCGTCCAGGCATCGGCGGCGATGACGACCTTGCCGGCGGTGAAGGTCCCGCCGTCCGTCACCACCTCGACGCTATCCCCCACGACGCGCAAGCTCCGGACCGGGGTCTGATCGAGCACGGTAGCGCCATGGGCACGGGCCAGGGCGACATGGACCGCGATCCCTTTGCCGGAATCGACGAGCCCGCCATCGGCTTGAAAGAGAGCCCGCTCGCCATCCCGGAGCCGATATTGCGGCCAGCGGTACATCACCTCATCCGCGGAAAGCTGCTCAAACGGAATGCCGGCCGCGTTCATCCCGTGGCTGTAGCTGGCGAGCGCATCACCGCCGGCCGCCTCGAGGTCGAGGCCGCCGGTCTTGACCACCAATTGCACGCCGGACTCTCGCTCGACCTCGGCCCAGGCGGTATAGGTGTGGGGGGTCAGCGCCGTGTAGTCCGGATCGTGATACGACAACCGGATGATCCGGGAATGGTCCTGCGAGGCGCCGTTGTCGTGCCCGATCCGGAATTGCTCGAGGGCCAGCACCTCGGCCCCCGACGCCCGCGCCAGCCGGTAGGCGGCGGCGCTGCCGATGCCGCCGCAGCCAATGACGATGAAATCGTAGGCGGTCTTCATGCCCAATCGCTCCCGCGCGTGGCTATCGCGTCCGGCCCTGAATGAGGGTACGCCCGGCCCGGCCCGCCGTCAATGGCCCATCTCGCGAGACGACAGTGACCTCGCTATTCGAGTTGGTCATCGTCGAATTGTCGTTGCCCGCGATCCAGGATGTCGCTCCAGTCTCGCCGGAG
The DNA here is from genome assembly GCA_013696525.1 of Chloroflexia bacterium. GTDB lineage: Bacteria > Chloroflexota > Chloroflexia > Thermomicrobiales > UBA6265 > JACCYK01. Next base: position 2,660 of record JACCYK010000551.1, on the reverse strand, counting down.
TGGCGGCACCCCAAGCTCCTCGATCGCAAACCGCACCACGCTCTCGATCGAGACTTGGCCAGACGGTACGTGCTTCTTGTGGAATGTGTCCGGAAGGACCGGCGCCGCTACCGACACCATCGCCGCGCCGATGTGGAGGTGGGGATAGGTCTTCTGGCCCAATGCGAAGGCTTCCGGCGTCCAATGATAGGCCAGCAGCTCGACCTCATCATCGAAGAGAAATTGGTACCAATACTCGATGGTGTAGGCGAGGAATGGCCCCGTCGAGCCACCTTCGTTTCGCGCGACGCGAAACCGCTGGCTAGCCGAAAGATACCGGCCTGGTGACGATCGAAGCTGGAGTGGCTCACTTCTATTCAGGGCAATCGTGTATTCCTGATCAACCTCGTAGCGACGTTCGCGCGACGATGCTCGGCTGCCGTGAGCGATACAGCGAACTGTCTCGACGAACTGAGCACGGTATCGCTCAACTGCTTCCGCCGGAGCTCTGCCACTGGGCACCAGCTACTCGTCAGCTAAGCGCATCAGGAAATAGACCCGGATGAAATCTGAGCGACAAGGGTCGTCAAATGCTCCAGCCTGATACTGACGCCTGAACTCTACTCCGGACATGCCGAGATACTTCCGCGCCTGCCGGTCGAACAGGTCCTCGGCCTCCTCTTTGGTGAGATAACTCATGCCGGACTCTGGATCCTCGGACGACTCTTGTCGGTCATCGAGGTCACGTTGATCGGTATCGGGTTGCGCCACAAGCTGATTCAGCCATGTTTGCCACTCCCTGTTTCACCGCATTCTACATGGTCTCGTGGCTTGGTAGTTCGCTCGTCGGCCCGCGACGCTCGCCGACCGGCGAGCTTCAGGGAGAAGTTTGGCTCATCAATAGGCCCGCGCGAAGATGACCCGCCGCTCACTCGGCCGGTCGCAAACAATGCAATGTCCGCGCTCGTCCGGCACATCCCGAGGAATGCACCGGATCGTCGCCTTCGTCTCGGCTTTCACCGCCGCCTCGCATCTCGCGCCGCCACACCAGTGAGCTAACGACCACCCGGCGTTCGCCGCCGCCCGCCTCGACAGCTCCGCCCGGTTTTCGACCGGGACCATGCGCTCGGCCAGCGTTTGGGAAGCGGCGGCAAACAGTCCGGCCTGGATCGATTCCAGCGTCGATACCACGGCCTCCGCCAGGTTCGCCAGCGGCACGGTCAGCTTCTCGCGGGTATCACGCCGGACGAGCACCGCCTGGTCGGCGACGACATCGCGCGGCCCGACCTCGAGCCGGATCGGCACCCCTTTCAGCTCCCATTCATTGAATTTGTAGCCCGGCGAGCGATCATCCCGCCAATCGACCTTCATCCGCGCCACCGGACGCAGCCGCTCCGTGATCCGGGCCACCGCGGCTTCGAGCGGCCCCAGCTCGGCTGCCGTTCGCCAGATTGGCACGACAATCACCTGCACCGGCGCCACCGCCGGCGGCAGCTTTAGCCCGGCGTCATCGCCATGGACCATGATCACGGCGCCGACCGCGCGATGACTCAGCCCCCACGAGGTATTGAAGGCAAACCTCCGCTCCCCGTCGCGGTCGAGGAACTGGATGCCGAAAACGCGGCCGAAATGGTCATGCAGGCTATGTGACGTACCCGCCTGCAACGCCCAATGCTTGCCGCCCATCATCGCTTCGACGGTGTAGGTCCGCAGGGCGCCGGCGAACTTCTCCGCCTCGGTCTTCACGCCCGGCACGACCGGGATCGCCAGGTCTTCCGCGTAGAACGCCTGGTACACATCCAGCATCTGTCGCGCCCGCGCGGCCGCTTCCGCCGCCGTGGCGTGACAAGTGTGCCCCTCTTGCCAGAGGAACTCCAACGTCCGCAGGAAGGCCCGCGGCCGCTCTTCCCAGCGGACCACGCTGTTCCACTGGTTGAGCAGGATCGGCAGGTCGCGGTAGCTCTGGACCCATTTCGCGAAGCTCGGGCAGACGATCGCTTCCGAGCTCGGGCGGACCGCCCACGGCTCCGGCAGCTCGTGGTTGCCGCCCCGCGTCACCCAGGCCACCTCCGGCGCGAAGCCGTCGACGTGCGCCGCCTCTCGCTCCAACAGCGATTTCGGGATGAAGAGCGGGAAGTAGGCGTTCTCGACCCCGGTCGCTTTGATCCGGGCATCGAGCCGGGCCGCCATCCGCTCCCAGAGCCCATAACCATAGGGTCGAATCACCTTGCAGCCCCGGACCGGGGCGTCGTCCGCCAGCTCGGCCTTCTGGATCACGTCCACATACCAGCGGTCGAAATCGTCTTCCTGGTCGATCAAATCAGCGACGTACGATGCCTCGCTCATGACAAGCCCGCTCCTGGCCGGCGCTCCCGGATCATTCGCGAGCGCCATGCGCCGAACCACCGGCCGAGCGCCGGCGATCCGCTACTCGGTTGTGAAAATTAGGGTCGCTGCAATGCAGGAGATGGGCCGCTCGCGGTCATCTCCTGCCAGGAGGGACGGGGAGGCCGCCCGCCCCGGCCGAGCCAAGCCGGCACCGGAGCGGTTGAGCGCGGCATGACTGACAACTGATGGTGAGGAGATGTTGATCGCTCATGCCCACTCCTTCTTCCGCCGGGCGGCGGGAAGTAGCGGGAGTATGGCAGAACCGGCTAGCTTCGAGCCAGGTGAACCGTGGT